>JAHITX010000096.1 GCA_018817425.1 Pseudomonadota bacterium | reverse complement strand
TTAGGTCAGATTTGGCTGATCTGATTGAGCAAAACCGCAAATGTAGCGGGCTACGTTGAGGATTTTGCGATTGAAGATCAGTCAAAGATGGCTTGAAGATGGGATGCCAAAACGATGAGTTATTCATTTCCAGTTCCTAAGACAAACTAAATAAAATAACATTCAGGATAGAAAACAATGCTTAGAAAAATTTTGATTAAACCTTATATGTCAAATTGCTATATATTGGGTTGCGAAAAGACAAAGCAGGGTGTGATTATCGATCCGGGAGGAGAAGCATTAAGGATTGTAAAAGAAGTAACTAAATTAAGCCTTGATATTCGTTATATTCTTCTTACCCACTTTCACTTTGACCATACAACAGGCACACAGGAAGTAAAAAACATCACAAAAGCGCCGGTATTGGTACATGCTCTTGATGCCGGTGGTTTAAACTTCAAGCCGGACGGTTATATTTCGGATGGTCAGAATATTCCGGTTGGCAATTTCAATATAACCGTAATCCATGTACCAGGGCATTCTCCGGGTGGAGTGTGTTTTCATGCGCCTGGTGCGGTTTTTACCGGAGATGCTCTTTTTTCAAGTGGAGTTGGCCGTACCGACTTTGAGGGCGGCGACCATAATCTTCTTATTCAGGGTATTAAACAAAAGATACTTACACTTGGTGATGGGCTCAGAGTCTATCCGGGACATGGACCCCATAGTACCATAGGACGGGAGCGTACTATGAATTCTTTTTTTCGGTAAATTTAGACCCTATGAGTCTGCTGCTTTCGGTAGTACCGGCTTTATATCGATTACAGGCGTTCCGTCAATTGCTTCTATAGGTCCAACTTTTAATTTATTCCCGGAAATCTCAAGAACTCTTACTCTGTGCAAGCCAATTGGATTTGGCCTGTCAGGAGACCGTGTATTAAAGACTCCGGTTAGAGGCATGCTTCTGTCTCCACGCGGGTGCAGTTTAAATATATTCCGATTGGTTTTGTGAAGCCAGGTAATAACAATAATTTCACTGCCGGCAGCAATGCCTTCAAGTCCTTCTGCAAACGTTGAAATTACTTCTATCCATGCATCGGGTGCACCTTCTATCGCCTGGTGAGGCGCATCCTTGCGGGTGGTAAGGTTAGATTGTATAAAGCCAACAGGTTCGACCATATAGCCGGTTTCGATCATATATCTATTTTCCAATTTTACAGCTATAACTTTGCACCGGCTTTAATAAGCAGCTCTTTAACATCAGGATGTTCATTTTTGGAGGCAATCATTACAGCTGTCATATTATTATTATCTTTAGCATAGATATCGGCACCCTTTGTAAGCAGTTCCTTGACTACCTTAAGATGGCCACTCCAGGAGGCAGCCATCAGCGCGGTCAGGCCTTCTTTATCCCTGGCATTAATTTCAGCGCCTTTTCCCAGCAGCTCCTGCACAATCTCAAGGTGCCCATCAAAAGAAGCTGCCATCAATGCAGTAACATCTTCTTTGTCTCTGGCATTTATATCAGCACCTTTGGCCAGCAGTTCATGTGCAATATCACGATGTCCTTTTGAAGAAGCAAACATAAAAGCAGACCACCCTTCTGTATCCCTGGAATTGATATCAGCATCTTTTATCAACAGCTGCCGCACAATTTCAAGGTGACCTTTATCTGAAGCATATATCAATGGAGTTCTGCCATTATTAAACCTGGCATTTACATCAGCATCTTTTAACAGAAGAATTTTCACAATTTTACTATGACCATTTAAAGAAGCAGCCATCAGCGCAGTCAAGCCGCTATAATTTCCGGCATTGACATCAGCACCCTTTGTTAAAAGGTCCTGTACAATCTCAAGATGCCCCTTCTCTGAAGCATATATCAATGGAGTACCGCCACCTTTGTCCTTATCATTAACATTGGCACCCTTTGCCAACAATTCCTGAACAATCTCATGGCAGCCCTTCTCTGAACCATATATCAATGATGTTTTGTCATCTTTATCCTTATCCTTGATATCGGCACCTTTTGCCATCAGATCCTGCATAATATCAGAATGACCCATTGAAGCGGCAACCAAGATTGCAGTACTACCCACCTTGTTTTTGATATTTATATCAGCATCTTTTGCCAATAGATCCTGTACAATATTTCGATGACCTTTGTGAGAAGCATACATCAATGCAGTATTACCGGCTTTCTCCCTGGCATTTACCTCAACGTCTTGTTTTAATAACTCTTGTACTATCTCACGGGAACCTTTCATTGAAGCATACATCAATGCAGTACCTTCAACTTTATCCTTTGTATTTACTTTGGGACCATGTTTCAACAACTCCTGTACAGCTTCAAAAAAACCGTACTGTGATGCAAACATCAAAGGGGTTCTGCCGTCATTGCTTACGGCATTGGCATCCGCACCATTTGCCAGCAGCTCCTTTACTATCTTACTGTGGCCCCACAAAGAAGCATGTATCAATGCGGTCCAGCCATCTTTATTCTTGGCATTGACCTTAGCACCCTTTTTAAGCAGCTCCTGAACAATCTCATTGTTGCCAGCCCAGGAAGCCTGCATCAGCATTGTGCTACCGTCTTTGCCCTTTGCATTAACATCAGCTTTTTTTGAGATAAGCTGTTTAACCTCAGATAAGTTGCAGCTTCCTATTGCTTTGTACAAATCTTCGTTTACTCCGGCAAAAGCAACCATCGCCCACCACATTATAATGGCTATCACCGATATTACAGTTCTTGTTTTATAGCTCCTTAGCTGATTTTCCCTGAATAGCCCCATTGTTTCTCCTTTATCATGTTTGATAGTCGGGTATTTTTGTTAAATTATTAACCGCACCCCTCCCAGCTCTGCTATTTTATATGGAAAATGATCACCGGGAGAACCGATAAACATAAAATTTGGAGCAATATCCCATTTCTGCGAGAGTTTTTTGATTATTTCAGGACCAAATTCGCCGTACAGTTTTACAAAGTCTATTTTGATATCAGGATAAGCACGGTCAAGAACCTCTAAATCTCTTTCAAGGCCCGGTGTAAGAGCGCCGTCTTCAGGCAAAACAGTAACTATTTTTAATTTTCGCGTTTGTTCATTCTGGGTTACATAAATCATTACCTTGTTCAGGATAGCCACATTATCATCTTTCGTAAAAAATACAAATTCCTGGGCATTGATATCGCTTATCATCTTGAGCAAAGTTGCATTTCCAAGAGAAACAGCTTTTTGAATTTTATCTGAAATATGCTTAAATAAAGATAGCAAACCTTTAAGTATTGTTGTTCGATATAACATTATCGCAACAATACCCATGGTCGGTAGAAAATACTCCAGAAACACGGCAAGATAAGCGGGGTTCATAATGGCATTTCCCGCAAGTGCTGCAAGAACTGCTGTGATAGCTATAAAAAGAGCAATGGCGCCCGCCTTTTCCGGACGAGGTAAACGTGCGCGTTTCACTTTAAGCAAAATATTTCCGATACCAAATAATGCCATTACCGATAAAAATGAAATCGTATAAACACCTGCCAAAGCGCCTAACTTTCCTTTAGTAATCAACAAAATTGAGACGCAAAGAATAAAAAATGCAATCATAATGCGATAAGGAGTATTTCTTTTGTTCAGTTTAAGTAAAAACTGCGGCAGAGTCCTATCTAAGGTCATTCGCTGCATCAATCCACCAACACCTATATAAGATGTCAGCACTGCACCACTTAATACAAGCGCTGCATCTATTGAAATTACCCACGAAAGCCAGTTTCCGGCTGAAATACCACCCATATGAGCAAGCAGTGCTTCCTGATTTGCAGCAACTTCGGGAATAGGCACAATAGCAAGTGCAAGAAAAGCCGTTAGGGGATTGAAAATGCTGACCACAACCCACATATTGCGCAGAGTTTTCGGGAAAACTCCCGGAGCCTGTTCTTCCACATAATTGGCTGAACTTTCAAATCCGGAAATACCCAGCATAGCGGCAGAAAATCCGAAGAATAAAGCCATAGCCAACCCTCCCTCAACCGGGATACTGTAATTTGATTCAAGCACACTAAATCCATGCGTCTTGAGATATATACTACACGCAATAACCAGAACGGTAAGACATGACAGATGCGTAATGAATATTACGACTGCAACTCTGGAAGATTCGCCGATTCCTATGATAGTTAATAACATAAAGAATAACAGCAACACTATGGTTGCTTCCATAATTGGCAATTTATGCCATAGTGCATGCACATAATGCATTGCTTCACTGGCTGAGATAACTGCTGTAGCCATATACGAAAGAAGAGTTAAGGCTGCGGCAAGGGAAGCAACCGATTTACTTGTAGTGTTTAGCAGTGCATTATAAGCACCACCATTTAAAGGCAGGGCTCCTACAACCTCACCATATATCTTCCGGTAGAAATACAATACTCCTGCAACTATCAAAAGAGAAATCCATGCATATTTTCCTGCATATACTATTGATAAAGCAGAAACGTACAAACAGGATGAACTGATGTCATTTCCACATATGGCGGTTGCCGGCAATTCGCCGAGCATCACTGCATCAGCCGGAGCTTTAATCTCCATAGATTTGTGTTTCGAATGCTTTCCGGGATTTAGTTTATTATGATTTTTAACCATTTATTTATCTAATACCTTCAGTGATTATATTTACATGTACCTTTATTGTCTTTTTGCATGTCACTTAGCTCAAGATTCAATGCGTTTGCTGATAGCAATATTTCCTTAAAAGAGAAAAACAATGAAATCATCATAAGGATTAAGCTGATGCAAAATAATATTTCCCCTATAAGCGATTTACCTGCAAACAGAATAAATATACATAAAACACATAAAAAAAGGCTCGCAACACCAAATGCCTGCATCTTTTTTATCAGATATAAACGTATTCTTAAACTTTCAATCTGGCCGGCCAAAATGCAATCATGGTTTTCTTTATATTGAGAATGCAAAGTTCGAATACGTGCCCCAATAGTATTGAAACGATTCGTATATGCCACAAGCAAAAGTGAAATTGCCGGAAAAAGTAATGCCGGTGTAGTTAATGTAATTTCCATAATTCCTTTTTTGGGGTTTGTTTTTTGTCAAAGGCTTTGTGCAGACAACAAATAATTCTAATGTTCTATAAATCACAACATAAATCCGGGTTTTTTGTAAGGTAGCATATTTTAAATTAATTTCCAATAAATGAAAGATATTCTAAATTTCGGTGCTTGTTCCGGATGCTATTTGGTAAAGCAGGTGCGATTCACACGGCCTGCCGGATCCTGTCGGTAATAGTCGCTAAGGACGCGATAGAGATCAGGGGCGTGCTCCTTAAGTGCAACAGGGCGATCGAAGAACTCTTCAGTAGCCACAGCGAAAAACTCGGCCTCGTTTTTCGCACCGTAGGCATCGAGGAAAGTTTTATGGCCTTTTTCGGCGAGATTACGAAGTCGCAAGAATTCAGTAGAACATACGGCCACCCATTTAACTAACTGTTCGCGATCGGCAAAGGGCGGGGTACCGTCTGCAGCTCCATCAAGCATGTCTAACTTGTGAGCGAACTCATGATAAACAACATTATGCCCATGCTCGGGGTGGCGCGCTCCATGCAAGACAGCATCCCACACAAGAATTACCGGACCCTGAGTGAAGGCCTGGCCAAGCAGAGGAGCGGGGCTATCCACCGGGCTGTTTGCTATTTCGAAAAAGCCGGGACGCCGCTGCGGAGGCACAACGGTGGAGGGATAAACGAGAATTGACTGCGCGTTGTGATAGTAGTTGTGAGGAATTCCAAGTAGCAGCAGACATGCCTGGGCTGCAATAGTAATGCGTATTTCATCTGTAAGTTCAAGGCCACCGCATCCCTCCCAATACTTCTCTTTTATGAAGACCTGCATTAATGCACGCAGCTCGGTGCGTTCAGTTTCATCAAGCACACAATAATGAACCACGTTTGCGCGCATGAAGACCTCCCACTCAGTGGGGAATGGTTGCTTTCGTATTTTAGAACGGCGATAGTTTCTGAGCCAGTGGAACATAAGTGGATTTTTCCTTTTATATCAGAGCCATTGCCTTTTCGGGACAGATCTCCTGACAGCAAAAGCAAGTAATACAGATGCCAGTATCAGCCACAGGTAGGTTTTCTATCATTGAAAAAGCCGAAACCGGGCAATGATCTTTACAGGAGCCACACGCCGTACACAATTTGGGATCTGCCTGGGGTCTAAGCTGTGATTTGGTTTGCATTAATTTTTGAATAACCTGATTACCCAAAATAGCCTCACCGCCTAAGGGTGGAACTTTGAAATCAGGTAGAATTCGCATTTCGCCATCGATTTTAATCATTTTAGAATCAAAATCACCAAGGCCCATGGCTTTTGCTTTTTGGAGAAAACGCAGGCGGCCTGGATCAAGCCCCATCATTCTTGCAACCACTCCATCTAAAGCCACGGCATTATCGGCAGCCAGAATAAGGCCGATTTCTCTTAGCTCAGGCGAAGCCGGACCGTTTCCCTCCATGCCTACTACTGCATCCATAATAAAAAGATCCGGAATCCGCAGGCGAAAAACTTCAACAATAACATCATGAAACCGCTCCGGTGAGCCTGCAATTTGATGCAGCCTTGCTTTTTGTGCACCGGGAAGTATCCCATAGCTGTTTTTAATGGCCCCGGTTAAAACTGTAAGGCCATGGGTTTTAAATTTGGGTAAGCTGATAAAAATATCAGCGTCCATGATTTCTTTGGAAACTCCCACCTCAGGCATGAATTCAGGATTAAAAGTAAGGTTTTGAGTTGAGTTGCCAAGGTTCTTGTAATAACCTTTCGCAGCATCCATCAACCCTGTTTTTTCAAAACTGTTTTCATTGTCACCATAGTTATGCAGCCCCGGATTATCGCCTACCACAATAGAAGCCGGAGACATCTTTTCAACTTTTTCTACCACTGCCCGCAACAAAGATGGATGAGTAACAATATGTTCTTTTGCAGCAGACGACCGGAGTACATTGGGTTTTATTACAACTTTTTTATGGGCAATATCCTGGGGGAAAAGCTCGAATGCCCGATCAACTGCTTTTTTGCAAGTTTCATAAGATGCGGGGTGAATCATAACACGATGCATATTTTCTCCTTTTGCAAACCGTTTATTTTTCTTTTACCTTTTTCAGATCAATTTTTCATGACAAAATTGCCGCTTTTCTCAATGTCAGTTTGGGTCAATTGTTGACTCTTTTTTTATCATCCTTAACCGTATATAAATAAACTATTAACCACTTTGGCTTAGGGTCTACACGTTGACCTTCAGAATAAATCTGAACTTTCCCTTTGGGATCAATGGCGAAAAGTGGGATAGAAAATTGACCATGATTTTCAATAAAATCATTAAACCCAAAACGTTCCGTAAGGGTTGTTGTACGAATTTTTCCACCATTAGACAACGCAAAGGCCATGGAGGAATAGGTTAAATTTTTCCCGAAAAGTGTTTTTCCAAATCTTTGAATTGGCATTTTTAATCTTTCCGACACACTTTCCTGTGGTTCAGATTGAATAATAAATACATTGTTTCGCCCAAGCTCCATCCTGTAGTGCATAACTGCAGAAATATTTACACTCTCAGAGGGAGAAAGGGCTAACATTCGACCGATACCGATAAGATCTAAATGGCGGTCGGCATGCTCTGAAATTGGGTTGCCGAAATATGTCGCCAATCCTTCTTTTTTAGCCTTGGATATTTTTTCCCATTCGGGATCAACTAACAAGACGTTCATATTATTTTGAACTAAAACCTTAGCAATAGCCCGGGCCACAAGATTCGCACCAATAATGAGAAACCCTGCCGGTTCGGGCTCGGCTACCTTAAGCCACTGAGCAATAGGCCGTGCTGTGATGCTTTGCAGGAGAACAGTTACGATGATAACGGAGAAGGTGAGTGGAACAAGAAGGTGAGCATCGGAAAATCCGGCGTTTTCAAGCTGGACTGCAAACAGGGCTGATATTGCGGCTGCGATGATGCCGCGAGGAGCAATCCAGGCAAGAATGTGGCGCTCCGGCCATGTCAACTTCGATCGCATAGTGGACACCATGACATTAAGTGGGCGCGCAAGAAACTGGATGGCGATTAATATGAATACAACTCCCCAACCCAGGTTTTTTAATGATTGAATATCAAGACGTGCAGCCAACATAATAAAAAGAAGAGAAATCAATAATATACTGATGCTTTCTTTGAAATCAAGGATTCCTTCCAAATCTACATCTTTCATATTTGCCAGCCAAATCCCCATAATCGTAACCGTTACAAGGCCGGATTCTGTCTGAATAATGTTTGATATTATAAAGGTTGTAATTACGAGTGTTAGTGCTGTGACATTATGGAGAAACTCCGGTAACCAATGATATCTTATTGAGAGGCCGAAAAAATAACCACAGCAAATGCCTATTATCGTTCCAACAGAGATAATTTTCGCGAAGGTCAACATTGTGTGGGACCATGCAGTCTGTCCTCCGCTGGATATGATGAACTCATAAACCAGAACCGCGAGGGACGCGCCTATGGGGTCGATAATGATACCCTCCCACCGAAGTATATTTGAAACAGCTTGTGTTGGTCGAATGGTACGCAACATAGGTGCAATGACCGTAGGACCAGTCACCACCGTTATGGCCCCAAATAGAAACGATATTTCCCAGGACAGTCCGATAGCATAATGTGTCGCCAGGGCAGTGATAAGCCATGTGACAGCCATACCAAATGAAACCATGTTCCGAACAACGACCTCCAAACCTAGTATTTCTTTGAATCTAAGCGCCAGGCTTCCTTCAAAAAGAATGACTGCAACAGAAAGAGATACAAAGGGAAAAAAGAGATCTCCTAATATATTTTCAGGATTTAAAAGACCTAAAACCGGCCCTGCTATGATCCCTGTAAAGAGCAAGAAGATGATAGCAGGCAGTTTGACTCGCCATGCTATCCATTGGCATAAAATACATGCTGTAAGTATTCCGGCTATAATTGGCAAAACGTTAGCATTTATCATTAAAGTACTCCATAAAATCCGGTTGCTGAAGCAAAAAAGCATACCTAAAGCAACAGGTTCCGGAAGTAAATAATTCTTGTCGGCGCTTATAATACTACGGTCTGAAGTTACCTTAAAATTAAGATTTTTCAAGTGCCTTTTTGACCCGTTCAGGGGTCATAGGAAGCTGAAAAAACTTTGCGCCGGTGGCATCAAAAACTGCGGATACCAGTACCGCCACCATTCGTACATTGGAGAGCACGTTCATTCCCTGTTTTTAAACGGCTCATATAGTGGATCGCCGATAAGTACCATTCGCCAGGAAACAAATGGCTGACTCATAAAATAACTTTCCACCAGGGTCTTTTTTTCTTCAACCAGGTATTTGAAAAACAACTCAGGATCAGGAAATGCGTTAAGGTAAGGCTCTGCAACCGGCCCCAGCGTGGCGCAAACACCATGTTTTAGCATGTTTGGACACCAATAAGGTTTTGCCGGATTCTTGAGGCTCACACACTCAGAACTTGCTATATGGAAACCGACAGAGCCGGCATTCCACTTGAAAGCATCTACATATTTGGCCAGACTGTACCAACCGCAATAAAGTGCCGCATCGGGACACTGCCCCTTTTGAAAAAGATTTGACCGGGTATCCAAAACGACATCTTTCATTAGCCCGCTTTTTCTCACTATCTCCGAAGCCTTTCTTATGGAAAGATCGTATTTTTCGTAAGTGTTTAGGTCCTTGCCCAAAAGTGGATAACGGGCATCAAAGTATGCAATTCCCTTAAGACCATGTTTTTCAACGCGGAGCGCATCATCAATAATTCTTTTTGCTGTTTTGGCATCAGGGCCGTCAAGACGACTCACCATTAGAACATCGGAACGAAATTGTAAAATGTTGGCCTGATCATAACCGGTAAAATGAGGATTAGGAAGCCAACCTTCAAGTCTTAATTCTTTAATTCGTACAAAAGATATTTCCGAATCTACCGAGGCAAGCTCAGAAATTTCCGGTTTAGAACGCTTCTCCGGTTCCACTTTTAGAGGTATACCTGTCATTAAAACCAGACATTTGATTCTGCCTGAACAATCAGCACGCAACAAAAGTTTACGAACAGGATCTGCAATTTCTTTCTCATAAGTATTTCTTGAACAACGCTCCTTTAAGGTGCAAGAGATGGTAATAAGATTTGCAGGCGGAATTTTGCGGCCTTTCATGTAGTACTTTGCAAGTTCTACACTGGCTTTGCTCTTTAAATTTGCTATCACCACAACCTCTTTGGGTTCAAGTGCGATAGCTTTTGTGCTGATTCCCAAAATCAAAGCGAGAAGAACAAAACCTATGGAAAGCATGCGAATGCCCCTGCTTTTATGCATTGATGTTTATCTCCTGGTTGAGGTTAAACTTCCTATACTATCTCATTGATATTTCATTTTTGTGAATACTCTTAATGATATTTACCTGCCAAAATATTGTACCACCAAATACCTTTCCGACAAGTTTTTTATTATCATTAAAAAATTTACTTGCCAAGATTGGGAACCCCCAATAGAATCAAATGGAATTTTTTTAATCTGTTGATTCTGTCAGTAAACACACACGGCGGCTTTGGTAAATGTTGCCAAATATATTACCATAAAATCGGTAGCATACTAATTTATTGTTGAAAATATATTATGAAAAAATCATATAAAACGCATTTATTATACCAAATTATATATACAATAATTATTATCTGCGGCGCACCGTTTATCATGCTTTTTTCAATGCTGGGAAATAAAAGGATTACAGAAAGACTGGGTCTGTCACTTCCCAAAGAATCTCCAAAAGATAGCAGGATATGGATTCACGCTCTTTCTGTAGGTGAGGTTATTTCGGCTATACCCCTTATTGATGCGATAAAACTGGAATATCCCGGCAAAGAGATTGTTTTTTCGGTAACAACATCAAAAGGACTTTTGATTGCAAGAAAAGAGCTGAGCGATAAAGTTAAAATCTTACCTATGCCTCTTGATTTCTGGTGGAGCATTAACAGGATAAGAAATCATATCAATCCATATTTTTTCCTGCTTATTGAAACAGATATTTGGCCTGGTCTTTTAAATAATCTTTCGAAAAGAAATATAAAATGTTTTCTTGTAAACGGCCGTATTTCGCCGCGTACTTTCAAAGCATACAAGAGATTATCTTTTTTTATCAAACCCGTTTTCGATAAATTTGCATTATGTATGATGCAATCGGAACATGACTCAAAAAGGCTTATTGAAACAGGCATTGATAAAAATAAAATTATAACTACAGGAAATATTAAATTCGACAGGCAATGGGTCCCGATGCAGACACAGGAACGGGATGAATGGTTTAAGAAATTATCTCTATCTGCAAAAGATGACATATGGGTTGCAGGAAGTATTCACAAAGAAGAAGATAAAATAATACTAAATGTTTTCTCAAGGCTTTTACCCCAATTTCCCGGTCTGCGCCTTATTCTTGCTCCCAGAAATATAGAAGAATCAGGCACAATACTTAAAATTGCTCAGGAGATGGCCATAAAAAGTATTCTGAAAACTGATTTACTTAACAACAAAGAACCTTACAAAATTTTGATTTTAAATACTATAGGAGAATTAAACAGAATCTACGGTATTGGCAAAATTGCTTATATCGGCGGAAGCATGGTTCCTCTAGGAGGCCATAACCCGCTTGAACCTGCAAGTTTTGGATGCCCGGTGCTTTTTGGCCCTTATATGCATAATTTTGTTCTTATGTCCGATCTTATATTAAAAGATAAAGGTGCCATTCAGGTGAATAACGAAACCGAACTTTTTGAAAACATAAAAAAGCTTCTTGAAGATTCCGGTTTTTGTGGCAAAATAGGGGAAAACTCTAAAAAGTTTGTTAATAAACACCAGGGAGCGATAAAAGAAGCATTAAGGCATATTAAAGAACATGTTAATTAATAAGGATAGAAAATATAGCCAAAATTCCGGGAGGAAGAGAAATTATGCAGCTTCAACCGCTTGAGGGCTCAAGTATTAACACGATACTCATTCGTGCCACAAACTGGGTAGGCGATGCCGTAATGACTCTTCCGGCACTTGAGGCAGTATCTGAGAGTTTTCCATCTGCAAAGATTACTGTTATTGCAAGGCCGTGGGTTGCTCCTTTATTTGAAAATCATCCTGCCGTAAGCAATGTTATGGTTTTTCAAAAACACGAAAGCTTTATAAAAGATATATCTGAAATACGCAGTCTGGTTGAATCTATAAAAGAAAAACAATTTGATCTTGCAATTCTTTTTCAGAATGCATTTGAAGCAGCCATAATTGCATACCTTGGCGGAGTAAAAAACAGAGTCGGTTTCGATTCGGATGGCCGGGGTATATTGCTGACCCATCCGATAAAAAGAACCAATGAAATATTTAAGATCCATCAGGTTGAATATTATCTGTCTATCATAAAGGCATTAGGCTTTAAGGCAGAAAGCCGTAATCCTGTTATTTATATTTCAGAAAACAATTTTAATAGAGCAGATAATATTTTAAAACAAAATGGTATAAATAATGATGAGTTTGTGCTTGGTTTTGCACCGGGAGCAATTTTCGGAAATGCTAAAAAGTGGCCCCCGGAACGTTTTGCTGAAATAGGAGATATCGCGGCCCAAAGATGGGGTGCAAAAACAATTATAATGGGCAGCAAAAAAGAAAAATATATCGGTACCGTTGTAAGCAACCTGATGATACATACCCCTGTAGACTTTTGCGGTATAACCTCTCTTGAAGAAGCAATAGCGATTATCAGCAGGTGTAATTTTTTTGTATCAAATGATTCAGGCCTCATGCATGTAGCAGCAGCACTTGGTGTTCCAACTCTTGCGATTTTTGGTTCTACCGATCATATAGCTACCGGACCGCGAGGCCCAAAAACAAGAATTGTAAAACATGATATCGATTGCGCACCATGCTTAAAGCAGGAGTGCCCTACAGATTTTAAATGCATGCTTTCCATAACACCTGAACAAGTCTGGCAAGAAATGGAACAATTCAGGTCCGCTTGTGAAAATATATCCGAATGACAGATGTCAAAAATATTTTAATAATTAAATTAAGCTCCATAGGTGATGTTGTTCACGCTCTTCCATTTCTTGAAGCAATAAGACAATGCTTTCCTGCCTCTAAAATAGACTGGCTGATTGAAGAAGAAGCTTCCCAGGTAATATCTGGGCACCCGTCGATTAACCAAATTATTGTATCAGGAAGAAAAAGATGGCAAAAAGAAATTTTCGAACCTTCAAAATTCATAAAGACATCTTCTGATATAATTAAATTTTATAAAGATGTGAGATTATCTTCATATGATGTAGTAATTGATTTGCAGGGTCTTTTCAGAAGCGGTGTTTTAGCTGCAATTTCAAAGGGGAAAAGGAAAATAGGCATGAGCGGATCAAGGGAAGGAGCTTCATTTTTCTTAAAAGAACTTCCTGTCCCTGTCAGCTACGAACAGCATGCAATTGACCGCTATCTCAAAGTAGCATCATATCTTGGTTGCAATACCGATACCGTTAAGGGTGAAATTCCTGTTTTTGAACAGGATAAAAATCTTATCGACAACCTGCTTGGATCACAAATAGAAAATAAAAATATTATAGCCGTTAATCCAATTGCCAAATGGAAAACAAAGTTATGGGAAGAAGATAAATTTTCTAAACTTGCTTCAATGCTGCAAAAGGATTTGTCCTGTAGTATAATATTTACAGGAAGTAAACAGGATGTACCGGTTATCGATGGCATTATGAATAAAATGGACAGTAAAGATAGAACAATAAATTTTGCAGGCCGTACAAGCCTAAAAGAACTTGCTTACCTTTATTCGAAATGTTCGGTTCTTGTCTGTACTGATACCGGACCTATGCATATCGCATCTGCAATGGGATGCAAGGTTGTTTCGCTTTTCGGACCTACTTCACCGTTGCGAACCGGCCCTTACGGAAAAGGACATAAAGTAATAAGAAGCGATAAGGATTGCAGCCCATGCCTTAAAAAAGAATGCGACAATACAGCATGTATGAAGAATATAACCGTAACCGAGGTATTTGATGCTGTGATGAGCATAATCTGAAGGCCCAGCAAAAAGTCTGAAAAACCTTTATCTTGTCATTCCCGTGAAAACGGGAATCCAGCAAATTCAATCAGATTCGTATTCTTTGGATTCCCGCCTCCGCGGGAATGACGACTTATTACTATTTCATCATAATCTGATTATGCTCAGAAACTGGGAATACTTATCGGCTTAAAATTACCATAGAGAGTCAGTTCAGCTTTTCGTGTATCAAAGAGTTCCGGCAGCTATCTTTTTGTTGGCTTTTAAAATTTCAGCAAATGATTCAATCCTTGTCTTTATCTGCCCTGAGCTGTAGTTTCTCGTATCGTAGCCGTCCGCTTCAACCAGGATAGTTGGAAGCCCGGTGTTTTTTTCTATATAATCTTTTCCTATAAATGTGGGGCTGCAAAAAGGCCGGCACGATATTGGATACATCATGATAATTCCGTCAACTTTCTGATCATTTGCACACCATTCCCAGTATCGCAGACTTCCTTCGGCGGAACTAAGCTGAGGTTTGCGAAATGCCTGCTCGGATAAAGACATCCATCGATCATCAGGATAATTTGTAGGCTGAGTTTCATAAGGGTGGTAACCGTCCACCATCATCATCGGTATTGCAAGCCCCAGCTCTTCGATTGCTCTCATAGGCTTCTGGTCCACAAGTGTTCTAAGCTGCACATATACCCTTGGAGCACCTTTGGGCACTACTCCAACTCCTGCATCAATTTTTTGTTTTGTTTCCTTAATGAGCATATTAATGCCGTTGATTACATCTTTGGGATAGCGTGTTCCTGCACCCTTGATTAAAAATACCAATCCGATATCGGCCTGGCTTATAGGCTGCGGATCAGCCTTAGACACCATTCCGGTAAGAGTCATATAGCCCATTGTAATCTGCATTATTTCCTGCAATGCTGCTTTAATGTGATCATCGGTAATATCAAGGCCTGTTGTTTCATTAACACGGGCTATAGAAGCTTTTATTGTGCTTGCGTTGTATTCAATTGCACGTTTATCCATATTGGGCCAGCTTCCCCATTCCCAGTCATTGGTTCCATCAAGGTAAGTAGCCTCATAGCCGTATAGCTTTGTGCACAGTTCTTCAACTTCAGGGCCCTGATCACAACACCAGCCGCAATTTAAAACTATTGTTGGGATGGGAAGAATCTTTCTTTCATACAATGCAGTATATATCTGGTATTCCGGGCAATGTGCTCTTCCTGCGGTTTGTCCGATAAGTTCTCCTAAATCAAGAAGGTCATTTACCGTATCAAAGATATTACCAAGTCCCATCCACAGGTATTGTTTTGCCAGACATGCGTATACATTTGTCCCTCTGCCGGCAACTATCATAGCCTGTGCTAAAGGGCTAAGACCTGGCCAATTGTAATAAACTCTTTTTTCATATTCTTCACCCGACAAGACAGCATCCATTACTTCCTTCATCATGACTTTTAGCAGCATTCTTATGCCTTCAAGAGAACAATCAAAGTTTGACTGTACATTTTTTTCAGCCTTTGCAATCATTTCCTTTGTATCTGAACCGATAATTTTTAAGGTCTTTTCTATCCTTGGTTTTTGTTCGTCGATTTCTTCATCGCTGAATCCGCATAGTTTGAATAAATTTGTATACATAATAAATCTCCTGATATTGATTTGATATCTGATAAACTAAAATCTTTAGTTGGCACTCATTACTTCAACCAAGGTCTCAATCCTTGTACGCGCCGGGCCTTTTTCAGCCGGAGCATAATCGGATTCAATCTTGACCATCGGAATTCCAGCTTGATCTTCTATCATCTTACTAAAATAATGGGCCTGGATATCAAATCCGTCACGGTACATCATCTGATACCAGACAACTCCTTTGCAGGAAAATTCCTTTGCCTTTTCAATAAGCCGTTCCATGCGGTCTCCCCAGGGACGATCCCAGGGAGCAGGTACACGCTTATCAAAATATGTATCGGATAAGTTTTGTATTGGGTCATTTCCGTTAACTTCCACATTATCCAGATATGGACGGTATCCTTCCGTAACCTCTTCATAAACAATATCAGCATCGGTATTTTCTATAATATCAAATACAAGATTATCGCCGTTCGCCAAAGAAGATGCTATCATCATAACCCGTTTCCGGTTTTTGTCGGCTGTGGGCTTTTCTTTTATTTCATCGCGGACTGCTTCTAAGGTTTGAACAATAAAATCCTTGTCCGCAAATGTGGATGCATGCTGAAGCATTGTAAAATCCCTGCTGCTGATTGCAGCCGGGTTTGTTTTTCGCGCAAAGCTGATTTCTTTGAAAAGACTTCTTATTTTGTTTCCTATCTGTATCTCATCATCAAGCTTTTCATCCGTAACTTTGTTTCCGGTAAGATCTTCAAGCTTTTTCTTCAGCAATTCCAGCCCTCCTTTAAAATAGGTTCGGGCAGATTCTCCTTTGTTATGGGGAACGCCGTATCGGAACACATCCGCATTACCGTAGTAATTCCAGGAATCGGCAATTATCTTGTGATTGCAGTCTGTGTGTGGAACAACGAGAATATCAGGCAGATTATATACCAGATCACCTCCCATCAGATACGAAATCTGTGTTTTGCAGAAAGTGCAAAAAAACCTTGGATTGTACTTTAAGCTTTCGATTACGGAGTCAGCATCGCCGCCTTTTAACAAACAAATCGGAATTGCACCCGCCGCATGGACAATTTCTTCAGGCATGAACCCGCCGGGTGTGTATCCGACAATTTTGACACCGTCTTTTTTTAGTTTCCCTAATGTCGATGATCTGTCCGACAAATGATTTTTCAGCCGTTCCATAGCTAACATCTTGTTTCTCCTTCGTTTGGTTGTAGTTCTTTCGGCAAATCCGCTCTGATGAGCTTATTATTAAATTTAAATATCTACACTCTCAGACGGTGCCGATTGCTTTCCGTCTTCTTTAAAAATGAGTATCCAAGACTAAAATTTCAGTGTGATTTTTACATAAACTGCCGGAAAAAGTAAGATTGGAAAATTGAGGTTAAAAAGTCGGGATGATCCCGACATTTTATTTTATTAAATATAAGCTGTTAATTATATATTATCAATATTGGAGATTTCGGTTTTTTAAAACTTCGATTAAAAAAAATTGAAGACGGATATATATGGGGACAGGCACCATATTATACCCATAGTTTTCTCACCTTGTATTAATAAAAATATATGAGAAAATGCAACCAATGCGATACAGATTCTCAGGAAGCCTCCGTTATATTATAAATCGTCTGATTTGTTTGAAATAAAAACAGCACAAAAGGAGAACCCATGTTAATAGCAGGTGTTGATGTTGGTGCTGCTACAGCTAAAACAGCCATATTAAAAGATGGTGAGTTTGTGGCTTATGAAGTTATGCCCACAGGAGATTATGTAACAGAATCTTCGAAAGAGGTAACGGAAAAAGCACTTAAAAAAGCCGGGTACACATTTAAGGATGTAGATCGTTTTGTATCGACCGGTTACGGAAGAGACAGTGTCAAATTCGCTGATAAAAGCATCAGTGAAATTATTTGCCATGCCAAAGGAGCCAGCTTTTTAATTCCCGAAGCCCGGACTATCATTGACATTGGAGGGCAGGACAGCAAAGTTATTGGTATGAGAGAAAACGGAACAGTAAAAAGTTTTGTTATGAATGATAAATGTGCTGCCGGAACCGGAAGATTTTTAGAAGTTATGGCTTCCGTTTTAAATCTCACAATTGACCAGATGGGGCCTGACTCACTAAAGAGTGTAAGTCCGTCCAATATCTCAAGCACATGCACTATCTTTGCTGAATCTGAAATTATATCTTTAAGAGCAGACAGAACTAATCGGGAAGATATGGTGGCAGGATTACACAAAGCGGTTTCACGGCGGGTTATTATAATGGGAAGATCGGTAGGCTATAATGACAAGATTGTTTTTACAGGGGGTGTGGCTAAAAACAGCGGGGTTGTTAAATTTATTCAGGAATTGCTTGATAAAGAAGTCGTATTGCCCGAAGTTCCGCAAATTATAGGAGCTTTGGGTGCGGCATTGTTAGCTGATGTAGATGTCGGGAAAAACCGGAAACAGGAAGAAGTGGCATGAAAGAGATCGATAAAATAATTGAAAACTGTAAGGGAGATGCTTATCCCCGTTGTCAGGATGCATGCCCGGCACATATTGATATAAGAAAATATATATCCTTAATCTCACAAGGCGAGTTTCAAAAAGCTCTGGAAGTAATAAGAGAAACCATGCCTTTTCCTGCGGTATGCGGAAGAGTTTGCACATACCCATGTGAAAGTCAATGCGAGCGTAATAATATTGATCAACCTGTAGCAATTCGGGCCCTTAAAAGATTTGTATCTGACTATGAAGTTCAAAACGGAAGAGAAAAGGCCAGTCCCTGTAAAATCACCAAAGATAAAAAGGTTGCAATCATAGGTTCAGGACCGGCAGGTCTTTCCTGTGCATACGATTTGATAAGAAAAGGTTATTTTGTAACAATTTTTGAAGCAATGCCGAAAACAGGCGGGCTTATGCGTTATGGTATTCCGGCATACAGATTGCCTGACACTTGCCTTGATAATGATATCGAATACATCAGAGAACTGGGAGTTGAGATAAAAACCAACCAGCCTGTTCTCAGTCTGGAGAATCTTTTTGGCAATGAAAATTATGATGCCGTATTTATGGGAGTTGGAGCGCAAACTTCTGTAAATGCCGGATTGTTCGGTGAAAACAGCAGCGGTGTGTTTTCTGCACTTGATTTTCTGGAAGCTGTTAATAATGGTGAAAAAAATAATCCCGGAAAACGGGTAATTATTATAGGAGGCGGCAATGCTGCTATTGACAGCGCCAGAGCAGCCAAAAGGCTTGGAGCAGATAATGTAAGCATTATTTACAGGCGATCCCGCGAAGAAATGCCTGCTGATCCGCTTGAAATCAAAGAAGCAGAGCTTGAAGGCGTTATTATCCGTTTTCATGTTGCTCCTGTTAAAATAATTGATAATAACGGAAAATGTATTGGCGTTGAGTGTCTTGAAATGAAACCGGGAGAAGTAGATGATAGCGGCAGACGCCGTCCCATACCGGTTAAAGGATCAGAGTTTGTTTTAGATACTGATAATGTGATAATAGCAATTGGTCAAAGTGTAGATAAATCAAAACTGCCGATAATACCTGAACTCAGCAAGCAGGGAACTCTGGCAGTTGATGAGATTACAATGCAGACAAATACGGCAGGAGTTTTTGCAGGAGGTGATGTTGTTTCAGGCGCATCTACTGTAATTAAAGCTGTTGCCGCCGGTAAAAAAGCAGCGGTTTCCATCGACAGATATTTAAGCGATCAGGATCTTTTTGAAGGAAGACAAAAGACATATAAAGTTTTAAAGGATACTTTTAAAAAAGAGGCAACACCAATTCCAAGATCCAAAATGCCGGAAACAGCTATTGACAAGCGATTGGGATTTGATGAAGTGGAACTTGGGTTTGATGAGCAAACTGCGATTAAAGAGGCCCAAAGATGTCTTGTCTGTGAATGCAAAAGCTGTATGACGGATTGTGAATTTCTCAATCGTTTTTGTGACAATCCGAAAGACCTTGTTGATAAATACAAAGATGGCGCTTTTATTAAAAGACCGGCGATCCCTTATTGCTGTAACATTTGTGATCTTTGCGAAAAGGTGTGTCCCGAAGGACTTAATATCGGGAAAATGTGCAACGAAGCCAGACAGGAACTGGTTGAATGCAGCAAAGGCCCGCTTCCAACGCACAAGCTTGTCATAAAAGATCAGGATTGGGTAAGATCGGATGAGTTCATGTTAACCCTTCCAAATCCTGATAAAAGAAAAAGCAGCAGGGTTTTCATGCCGGGCTGCCATCTGTCGGCATATTCGCCGCAATCTGTAATTTCAGCTTATGACTGGCTGTTATCAAACGATAAAGATACGGGCATTATTTTAAAATGCTGCGGAAACCCAACCCGTTCATTAGGAGATCATGCATCATTTCAGAATATGATTAAAGATCTTACGGATGAAATTAAACGGATGGGAGCAGAGGAGCTTATTCTGGCATGTCCCAACTGTCTTAGAACTATAAGCCAGCATGATGCCTCAGGAATTAAAATAAGATCATTATATGATGTTCTGGCTGAAGAGGGAATTATTTTATCAGATGGGCATAAAACAGGCGTATTTTCAATTCATGATCCTTGCGCCGGGAGATTTAAAAAAGATACTCATGATAATATCCGCAAACTGGTATCTCAAACTGGCAGCAGCATAATCGAGATGGAACACCATGGTGAAAACGGCCTTTGCTGCGGTATGGGAGGTATGATAGCTTTCGCATCTTTTGATCTGGCCCAAAAAATCACTAAAAAAAGAGTAGAAGAAGCAAAGCATGATATTCTTACCTATTGTGCTACATGCAGGGAAGCGCTGGCTCAACACAAACCTACTATTCATGTTCTTGATCTGTTGTTTAATCCCAACTGGGATGAGAATAAGGCAAAGCCGCCCAATCAGGCAAATATCAAAAAAGATAACCAATCCTATTTAAAGGCAAAGCTAACTGAGATTTATTTATAAAGCCGTGCAGATAAACAAAGGAGAGTAACTAATGAGCAATGCAGAAGGATATGAAACAATCAATATAAACAAAAGCTCTGAAGTTTCGGAATTGCTGGAATCAAGAGGCATTTTGGATGATGAGCTTAAAATGGTCATTTATGATTCTGAAACAACAAATGAAAAGCTTTGTGATACCGGCAATAATGAATTTTTAGGTAAAAAGACTATCGGCAATGCGCTTTATTTTGTAAGGTATTCAAAAGAGGCTGATAGCTATAAAATTCATACTGCGTATTGTGTAAAAAGCGCTTTTGATGAGGAGAGCTGAAAATGGCAAACTGGCAATGCTGTAAATGTGAAAAACCTATGGAAGTAAAAGATCTTTCCTTAATATATTATGAAATGCTTGGTTTCCAAAGCGGTTTGGAATGCCCCGGATGTAAGATAAAATTTATAACTGAAGAAGTAGCCATGGAAATGAACAAAACAGAAGCCGAAATGGAAGCAAAGTTCGGATAAAATTTAAAGCAGTGCTTACATGAAAACTTCAATTGTTAAAACCTATGAAGCAAATGAGTTTAATCAGGTCCTGGATGAAATATTACATCCAGGCGGATTGGAACTCACAAAGAAAACCGCCGAATCAGCCGGTATTCAAAAAGGAGCTCTGGTTTTAGATATTGCATCCGGCAGAGGATCAAGCGCTTGCTTTTTATCCGATCTTTTTGATTGCCGGGTTATAGGCACAGATTTATCGCTTAATTCTTCATCTCTTGCCAGGAAAAAAGCTCAAAAGTTGTCGCTTTCTAATAAGGCAGAATTTTGTTTAGCTGATTCCGAATCATTGCCGTTTTCCAACTCGGTTTTTGATGCGGTTATTACGGAATGTGCTTTTTCTCTGTTTACTGATAAAATGCGTGTTGCAAAAGAGGTTTTTCGGATTCTTAAACCGGGCGGCAGATTCTCGATGTCCGATGTTATCTTAAATCATCCCTTAAGCTCCGAGTTTAAAGATGAGGTTCTTTTTAATTGTTGTTTTACCGGGGCATTAACAAAAGCCGGATACATCGAAGTTTTTTACAAGGCGGGATTTGAAAATGAACTGTTTGAAGATCATTCCATTGAGTTAAAAAAAATCGCATTTAAATTAATCTCAGGTTATGGTTCATTGGATGATTTTTGGAAGCATTTTTCAAGTGAAGGTGCATCTTGCTGTTCCGCCTTAAATAATAGTTCTGATCCGCAAATTGAATGGAAAAGACTTTTTGCTGAAAGCAAACCGGGATATGCTATATTTTCTTTCCGTAAACCATTGTAGGATAGTAAAATGCCTAAAAATATAGGCGAAACAACAAGTATTTGCCCTCATTGTCTTGCTGTAATACCGGCTGTAAAGATTTCAGAAGGTGAAGATATCTTTCTTAAAAAAACCTGTCCCGTTCATGGCGAATTTAAAACTGTAATCTGGAGAGGCAATCCGACATTTGAACAATGGGGCTATGGAGAATTTTCACAGCCGCTTCAGGAAAAACAGACGAAAACCATTTCAGGATGTCCGAAAGATTGTGGGATATGCCCGGAACACCAGGCGGATACCTGTACTGTTTTAATGGAAGTCACAGATAAGTGTAACCTTTCCTGCCCCGTATGTTTTGCCGGAGACAGGCAATCATCATCAAATACTCCCGAAATTAAACAGCTTAAAGAAATGTGTGAAGCAGTTGTGGCTGCTGCCGGAACTTGCCCCATTCAGTTAAGCGGCGGAGAACCGACTGTAAGAGATGATCTTCCTGAAATTGTGAGTGTTGCAAAGAATGCCGGATTGGGTCATGTCCAGATTAATACCAACGGCATCAGGATAGCAAAAGACAAAGTTTATTTAAAGGCTTTAAAAGATGCCGGAACTGATTTGATTTATCTTCAATTTGATGGTGTAACGGATGATGTTTACCGGACACTAAGGGGCGTTGATCTTTTTGGTCTAAAGATAAACGCGGTTGAAAACTGCTCTGAAATCAAGATGGGTGTGCAATTGGTACCCACAGTAATTCCGAAAGTTAATGACTCTCAATTGGGAGAGATCCTGTTTTTTGCCAAACGCTATATGCCGGTTATCAAAGGAATTCATTTCCAGCCTGTTACCTATTCCGGACGCTATAATTTTTGCCCATCAAATGAAAGCAGAATTACTACTCCTGAAATATTAAGATTGCTTGAAATTCAAACCTCTGGTGAAATCAAGGCTCATGATTTCCAGCCACGCAGGAAAATGGATTCGCATTGCGGCTTTTCAGGATTTTATATCTTAAATGATAAGGGCAAACTGCAGGCGACTACCCGTTTTCATCCCGATAAATCCACTCTTTTTGAAAACTGTATTCAAAGCCAAAAGAAAGAAAGTCCGACTGCTCATGTGCGGCGCTTTATCACTGAAAAATCCAGATTTATAGAACCTGCAACAAAACAATGTGCATGCAAAACCCCAAACGGACCTTTTAATAATTTTTACGAACGGATTCAAACACACTATTTATCCATATCGGGGATGCCTTTTATGGATGCCTGGACAATTGATCTTAAAAGACTTAAGGGCTGCTGCATCCACGTTATAACAACAGATAAGCGGCTGATTCCTTTTTGCAGTTACTATTTAACCGGCTCGCAAGGCGGCAGTCTGCACAGAAAAATACAGCCCGGGCCAATCAATTATTAAGGATAAATGAGTGTATGGAAAAGAGTAAGATTACGTATACAGCGTTTGAAGAAATGAGAAGCCGGGTAGGAAAACAACTTCGTGTTAACTATCAATTTAACAGTGTCGCCACAGAAGATGCGATTAAAAAGTTTGCCGACGGCATAGGCGATCCCAATAAATTGTGGAGAGATAAGAAATATGCCGATTCAACTTCTTATAAAACACTTCCGGCTCCGCCATCATGGCTTAACAGTGTTCTTCCCACTTGGGTATTGCAGGGTTTGCCGGGAGTGCATGCTTTACAAACAAGTGTAGACTGGCAATACTACAAACCGGTACTGGCAAATGACCGGATTAGTCCTCAATGTTTTTTGACAGGATGCAAAAAGGTCAACAGCAAATTATACGGCAAATCCGTTTATGAACAGCAGGAAGTAAAATTTATAAATCAGACTGACCATTTGGTTGCCAGCGTCAACTCTTCTGCATTCAGGGTTGAACGAAGCCCGGATGAACAAGATGTTTCCGGCAAAAAATTTAAATTGCCTCATCCATGGACATTACAGGAACTGGAAGAAATTGAAGATCATGTGCTTGCAGAAAAATACCGGGGTACAAAGCCGCTTTATTATGAAGATGTTGACAAAGGCAAAGTATTACCCGAAATCATAAAAGGCCCTTTGGGGATAACTGATATTATATCCTTTTGCATTGGCGCTTCGCCGGTTCCATTACAGGCTCATGGATCGGCACTTAGAACTTACCGCAAACATCCGGCCTGGGCATTTAGAGACAGCAAAACTTCTGCTATGGAACCTGTTTTTAGTGTGCATTATAATATTGATGCAGCAAATGAATGCGGTTTGCCTTATCCTTATGATACGGCTGTTCAAAGGCATTGCTGGCTTATCCATTTTCTGACAAACTGGATGGGTGATAATGGCTGGATAAAAAGCAGCCATGCAAGATTTAAGAGGCTGGTTTATCTTTCGGATGCCATCAGAATTTCCGGCTATGTTACAGATAAATATATAGATGATAAGAAAGAATGCTGTGTTGATATAGTATCAAAAGCTATTAATCAAAGAGGTGACGATGTTATGCCTGCAAAATCGACTATTATACTGCCATCACGAAATGACAAGCTTGGGCCGATAGATAAAAGAACAGGGGAACCGTATTTAGCTCCAACATGATTGCCCGGCTTAATAAATACTGACGAACGTTACTTCCCCCTTAGCAAAGGGGGTCAGGGGGTTGTTAGAGCTTTCTTGATAGAACTTTTCGGTTTCAGCTTATATATAAAAAAACAACCCCCTTTATCCCCCTTTCTTAAGGGGGAATTGAGGGAAATAGAATTTCAATATGATTTTGGAAAAATGGATTCATAACAAAATTAAAGAGTCTTTAAATAAAAACTGCTCACGAAAACAATTCGGTCAAAACCCAGACTGCATTACCCGTAAGGATATTGAGCAGTATCAGCTTGACAGGCTTATAAAGACACTTTGCTATGCTGCCGATAACAGTGTATTTTATAAATCTCTTAAAGATAAAATCACCAAAATTGATTCTCTTGAAAGTATCAGACATCTTCCTTTTACCGAACCCGATGATTTAATAAACAGCCCTTATAAGCTCCTTTGTGTTTCATTGGGAAAAATTGACAGGATATACAGTCATTTTACAACAGGTACTACCGGAAAACCCAAAAAAATATTTTTCACACAGCAGGATGCAGATACAATCATAGAATCCATGGCAGCAATAATGCACACTGTTGTTTCGGACGGAAACGATCAATATTGTTTTGACGGATGCAAAGTTCAGATATTTTTGCCCGATAATTCTCCTCCGCTTAGCATGGCCGGAATGATTGCAAAAGGAGTAAAAAATCTTAACGGAATTCCGTTAATCGGTCAGTGCGACAGCCCTACCCCATCTCAGATTGAAAGCATAAAAGCATTTAAACCGGATATGATCATGGGATCAGCCTTTCGCATATGGCGCATGACAAAAGAATCCGAGTCTGTTTTTGATCTGGCCGATATTGGCGTAAAATTCGTTTTTATCACCTCCGAATATCTTTCCCCTGCCATGCGGAAGGCTTTAGAAAAAGCTTGGAATGCAAAAGTATACCATCATTACGGAATGACGGAACCTGGCTTTGCTATCGGTATAGAATGCACAGCACACAAGGGTTACCATTTTAATGAATGTGATCTTTATTTTGAAATAGTAGATTTTAAAACAGGTGAGCCGATAAAAAACGAAGAAGAGGAAGGAGAGCTGGTTTTTACTACTTTAAATCGTATTGGCATGCCTTTGATTCGCTATCGTACAGGAGATCTTGCCCGGCTTATCCGAAGTACCTGTGAATGTGGTGCTTGTACTTTGCTTAGAATCGGTGAAATCCCAAGAAGAAAAGCACTGATTGTCAATATCGGAGAAGACGATAAAATATATACATCTCTTTTTGATGACAGATTATACGCCATTTCTGAGCTGATAGATTACAGAATATTTATCACCAGAAAAGACGGCCTGGATCATATTAAATGCTGTGTTGAGGTACTGAAAAATCAGGATGATTTAACAGCCAGGATCATCGGCTGCATAAATTCCGTACCGTCTGTTAAGAAAAATATGGAAAAAGGTCTTATGGGAAATCCCGAAATTCAGTTTGTAGAAGCGGGTATTTTAAGAAGAGGGGGCAGTCAGCAGAAAAGAAGAATCGTCGACAACAGATAGGGCAACAGATAAAAAAATTATGAAAACTCACCAGATGTTTTGTTCCGAAGACAGAAGATAGCTTCTAAGATTAACCTTTTTGTTTTTAATTCCGATTTTATTTCTTATATTATCTCTGTGGAAATGGATTGTGCTCATAGCCAGGTGTAAAGTGTTTGCTATCTCCTTGGTGGTTTTTCCCAGCTTTATAAGGCTTGCAACCTGAATTTCCGAAGGTGTCAGGTCAATCTGAGAAGGAGAAACAAACGGAATAAGCGGAGTAAGAATGTCATTTAAGTTCGCTTCAATAATATGTATCAAATTCTCCTGATAATTATCTAATGTAGTATTATTTATTCTTTCAAGATATGGAACAATTAATTGCTTAATATTAAAAATCAGTTTTTCTTCAAGCTTAGTTTTATCCATTTCCCGCTTTTTTAAAAGTACTTCTAAGGCTGTGTTGTTCTTCTCAAGTTCAACTGTGCGCTCCTGAACCATGTTTTCAAGATTATCTTTCATTTTTTTTTCTTGTTCTTCAGCATTTTTAATATCAGTAATATCTCTAAGATTACCAACAATAGCTGCCGGTTCTCCATTTTCATCAAAAATAACTGAACGCGTGGTGCTGACCCAGCGGCGGCCATTTGTTTTATGTTTCATTCTGAAGGTTATGGTTCTGTTAATATCATCCTCATCCGGACGAATGTTCAGTTGTTTAAAGAATTCATGGACATTATCTTCCTCTTCAGGATGAAGGAAGTCAAAATTTCCGCTTTCCTGCAAATATATGATTTCTTCGGGAGTATAACCGGTTATTTTCAAAGAAGACGGGCTTAGATATTCGAATTTTGATGTTTTAAAATTCATAAAGTAAATAACATCATATGAATTATCGAGAACGCTGCGAAACCTTTTTTCGCTTTCTATAAGAGATTTTTCAATATGGGCTTTTTCCTTGACAATCTTTTGTAATTTCCGGTTGGTTTCCATCAGATCATCAGTACGTACTTTTATAAGACCTTCAAGATGTTCACGATATTTTATCAGAGAATCTTCCAGTTGAGAATTCTTTATAACCTGAGCAGCCAAATTGGAGAAACATTCGATATGAACAATATCAGGAGAGCTGATCACCTGTTGGCTGAACACGGTAAGTACACCTATGGCTTTGTCGTAATCCGAAACAAGCTTTAACCTGACAACTGATTTAATATCCTGGGTGCTAATCCCATTTTCATTATGGATAAACAAATCTTTAATGAATTTATTTATTGCTGATTTTTCACTGATGCCGATATTGATCTTGTCGGTTTTAAAATGGCTTAACGGTATCCTGTTAAGATCTGCATCTATGTTGCTATCGAAACCGGAACCGGCTATCAGATGCAGACATTCAATGTCACCTCTACAGGTTTTGTAACCAAAACCGTTTTGTGAAAAAGGACAACCGGAATTGCACCGATCCCCTTCTTTAACAATCCATAATATGGTGAATTTCGCTTTAAAAATGTCATTAACTGTATCGGTGATAATCTGAAGTTTTTTATCTAATTTTCCAATATTTCGCAAAACTTCCCAGAGACGGATAATGCTTTCCATACGATAGTCCAACCTATCTTCGGATAGTATGTCAATCTCGGAATTTTCCAACTTTGTGTTGGTAGTTTCAAAAGCCCGCGTATGTTTTATAGGATATGATAATATGATATATACACTCCGTTTACTAAATTATTAATTTTTCCTAGGATTTTAGGCTGTTGGATCAACTTTTGTGTAAGTATCTATAGTATTAAATTACCTATCATATGACATGTATGTCATATTTCAAACACGTAAGAGTGTCAATATTTATTTCCGAATCGAAAAATGCCAAATAAAGTATTGGGAAATTGATTGATCTATCTTTCAGATTGTTATGCAGATTGCCAAAATAATGTTCCGATTCAAGTTATATATGATTGGTTATGACATTTTCTTTAGGCAAGAATGGGGGACAATATAAGTATCGGTTGTTTAGTACAGACTAATATATTCTGTATGGTTTTTTAAACCTTATTCACCTTTACTGTATAGATGGTGTTTTTCAAGACGGTATCTCATTGACCTTAAGTTAATTCCCAGTAATTCAGCAGATCTTATCTTATCACCGCCTGAAAATTCGAATGCCTTCTTTACATAAGCTTTTTCAAGATCTTCAAGTATTGCATCAAGAGAAACACCGTTTTCAACATCGTTTAAATCAAATCTTCGCCCTTTAACTCCTTCAACAAAGCGTCTTCTCTTATGCATAGAAATAGAAAGACTTTCAGGAAGAAGAATATTTGTATCACTAATGGCTACACTTCTTTCCATTAAATTCTCAAGTTCCCGGATATTTCCGGGAAATTCATATTTATTTAAAAGATCTATAGCATAAGAAGATAATTTCGTAACTTCTTTGCCCATTTCATTGGAATACTTTTCAAGAAAATGCTGGGCCAGAGCACGAATATCGCTTTTTCTCTCTCTTAAAGAAGGCAATTTTATCTCTATAACATTTAATCTGTAGAAAAGATCTTCTCTGAAACGCTCTTCTATTACTTCGCTTGTAAGATCTTTATTCGTTGCAGATATTATCCTTATATCAACTGCAATATCTTCGATACCCCCAACAGCTTTAAATACTCTTTCCTGGACAACCCTTAGAAGTTTTACCTGAAGATGTATGCTAAGCTCGCCTATCTCATCTAAAAAAACGGTTCCTTTATCGGCAAGCTCAAATAGTCCTTTCTTATCATATGCAGCCCCAGTAAAAGCCCCTTTCTTATGCCCGAAAAGCTCACTCTCCATTAATGATTCCGGAATACCGGCACAGTTTATCACCACAAAAGGCTTGTCGCGACGATTGCTTTCATCATGAATGGCTTTTGCTATAAGTTCTTTGCCGGTTCCGCTTTCACCTGTAATAAGTATACTAGTTTTAGTTTTTGCAACCTGCTTTATAAGATTGTATACATGCATCATGGCGGGACTGTTTCCTATTATTTTCCCGAAATGAAGCTGTTTTTTAAGTTCATTATCAATATATTTCTTTTCCCGCTCTATGGTCTTTAATTCAAGAGCGTTAGCAATAGTAAGTTTAAGCTCCTCATTGTTGAAAGGTTTAGGAACATAGTCATATGCCCCACTGTTCATGGCTTCAATCGCTGTTTCCGCTGAAGCATAAGCGGAAATCATGATGACAACAGAATTAAGATCTTTCTTCTTTGCTGCCTTGAGGACATCAATTCCTGTCATATCCCCCAGCCTGATATCACAAAGGAGAAGATCAAAATCTTTTTTTCCAAGCCAGGAGATTGCCTTGCCACCACTTCCGGCTGATGTAATATTGTATCCCTCTCTTGACAAAATTACATCCAGTAATTCTCTCATGCTTTCTTCATCATCAACAACAAGTATATTAAAGTTTTTTTTATCCATAAGTATTGTAAGTTCAGGAAATTATATTTTCATATACAATTTTTCCGGCCACCATTGTAAGATATGTTTTTCCTTTGATTTTCCATCCATTAAACGGGGTGTTACGGCCAAGAGAACAAAATAAATCCGAATCAACAGTGTATGGCATATTTGTATCAATAACTGTAATGTCTGCAATGTTTCCCTTTTTTATGCTCTTGTCAAAACCTAAGATGCGTGCCGGATTAGAAGACATTTTTTCTATCAGTACGGAAAGACTGATAATGCCTTCCTCAACAAGCTTTAAGCCAAGCGAAACAGATGTTTCAAGACCGACAATTCCGTTTGCAGCCAAATCAAATTCAACATCTTTTTCAAGGCTGGAATGCGGGGCATGGTCGGTTGCGATAACATCAATTGTTCCATCGGCAAGCCCTTCTCTGATTGCATTTCTGTCAGTTTCGGATCTAAGAGGCGGGTTCATCTTTGCATTGGTATTATAACCACAAACGGCTTCTTCTGTAAGGGTAAAATAATGCGGGGCAGTTTCAGCAGTAACCGGAAGACCTCTTTTCTTGGCATCTCTTATGGCCCTTAGGGATTGGGAAGTACTTACATGCGCTATGTGAAGATGTGCGCCTGTAAGTTCGCATAAAGCAATATCTCTTGCAACCATTATGCTTTCAGCTTCATTCGGTATTCCTGCCAAACCCATTCTTGTAGAGACAAAACCTTCATTCATTGATCCGCCCGATGAAAGTTCACTTACTTCGCAATGCGAAATCACAGGTAACCCGAACCCCTTAGCATATTCCATTGCTCTTCGCATGAGGCGGCTGTTTGATACGGGATGTCCATCATCGGAAATTGCTACTGCTCCGGCTTCTTTTAAATCGCCATATTCACAAAGCCTGCTTCCGTCAAGACCGACACTTATTGCTGCAACAGGATACACATTTACTTTTCCAACATCTTTGGCCCTGTTTAAAATATATCTGGTAACTTGACTGTTATCATTTACGGGAATGGTATTTGGCATTGCGCAAACGCTTGTAAAACCACCTGAAGCAGCTGCAAGTGTCCCTGATTCAATTGTTTCTTTATATTCCTGCCCGGGTTCCCTTAAATGAACATGCATGTCAATTAATCCCGGAACAACTATTTTGCCGGAAGCATCAATTATTCTGATAGCAGTATATTTTTTTAATAATTCAGAAGTATTGCTTTCAGATTTCTCCAAAGGCGTTATATCGATTATCCTGTCGTTTTTTATAAGGATATCCATAACCCCGTCGATGTTCCCTGGGTCTATAACCCTTCCACCCTTAATCAGAGTCAACATTTCGAATACCTCCGGTGGTTAGATACAAAAGAGCCATACGTAATGAAACACCATTTGTCACCTGATCAAGAATAATTGAATAAGGTCCGTCTGCCAATTCGGATGAGATTTCAACCCCTCTGTTTATAGGGCCGGGATGCATAATCAGAACGTCTTTTTTTGCTTTTTTGATCCTTTGCCGGTTAAGGCCAAAAATTTTGGAATATTCACGATCGGAAGGATATAAAAAACTGTTCTGCCTTTCTTTCTGTATCCTTAACATAATTATTACATCTGCGTTTTTTACGGCAACATCTGAACTTTCTGCAACATGAGCGCCAAGACTTTCTATACCTTTTGGAATCATTGTTAAAGGGCCGGCAACAACTACATTGGCCCCCATTTTAGTAAAGCCTGTAATGTCTGATCTAGCAACTCTGCTGTGAGATATATCTCCAATTATTGCAATTTGCAGGCCCTTTATAAAGCCTTTCTTTTCTCTTACCGTCATTATATCCAAAAGCGCCTGGCTGGGATGAGCATGCATTCCATCACCGGCATTGATTATTGATGTTTTCAGCACTTTTGCAAGCATATGTGGTGCTCCTGCCGAAGAGTGCCTGATAATAATTACATCCGGGTTCATAGCTTCAAGATTTTTAGCAGTATCTATTAAAGTTTCTCCTTTAACAATACTGCTGGAAGATTTTGATATGGAAATACTGTCAGCGCTCAAACGTTTCGCAGCCAGTTCGAAAGAAGAACGGGTACGGGTGCTTGCTTCATAAAAAAAAAGTACCACAGTTTTGCCTCTTAATGTCGGTACTTTTTTTACCGGTCTTCTTGAAATTTCTTTTAACCGGTCAGCGGTGTCAATAATAAAAGTAATTTCTTCTGCTGAAAGGGATTCCATATCAAGAATGTGTTTCCTTTCAAACTGCATATTGCACCTGCCTTATTTTAATATTTTTCCAAGCCTGTTCCACCTGACTCCGAAATTGTCCCCATCCCAGGACCAGTATATAATCATCGCCTTGCCCTCTAAAGCCTTCAGGTCAACGAAACCCCACCATCTGCTGTCATAGCTGTGATCCCTGTTGTCTCCCATAACAAATATTGAATGAGGAGGCACTTTAACAGGCCCGAAATTGTCTTTCGGCTTATCACCTGTAGGGAAAGGATCGGTAAACTGACCATAAATATCTTTGATAGGCTCATTATTTATATAGACTTTTTTATTGCGGATCTCAACGATATCCCCCTCAAGTCCAATAACTCTTTTAATAAAATCTTTACTGGGATCTTCGGGAAACTTGAAGACAACGATATCAAATCTATTAGGTTTTTTTAAATTTATCAGGGTTGTTCTTAAAAAAGGAATTTTAACTCCGAATATGAATTTATTTACGAGAATATGGTCTCCTATCTGAAGCGTTTCCTGCATCGACCCCGAAGGAATCTTAAAAGCCTGTACAACAAATGTCCTTATAAACATGGCAAGAATTACGGCTATAATAATCGCCTCTATATTTTCCCTGAGAGCGCCCTTCTTTTTTGTCTCTTTCTTTATAGCTTCGTCTTTGCTTACAGTCTTAATATTCTTTGATTTCAATTTATATTAGATACCTTTTCTGTTTGTTAAGTTCTTTTAGGTTAAATCAAACCGGTTGAATAAAATATTACCCGTAAAATACAGTTGCCAATTATCCCGGCTACAACGTCATCCATTACTATTCCAAATCCCCCTGAAAGCCTTTTTTCAACTGAGCAAATTGGAAACGGTTTTATGATATCTAACAACCTAAAAACAAAAAAACCTGAAATTACAGTAATAAAATTAAATGGCATTCCTATAAGGGTTACCATAATTCCTGCTATTTCGTCAATTACAATACTGCCGGAATCCTTTTCCTGCAATATCCTTTCGGCTCTATCTGAAATCCAGATTGAAAATAAAATGAAAAAGGCTACAAAGATTATGACATAAAACAATGCCATTTTGGATAAAAAAAAGCAAAATAAAAGCCCCTCGATAGTGCCAACTGTACCGGGAGCTTTTGGAATATTCCCAACATAAAAACCGGTTGCAAGGAATAAGACCATCTTTTCTTTAAAATTCATATTACATTTTTATATCCTGATGCTTTTTTTGTCAAGAAACTGTATTAAATAAATGATATATATGTGTATTATACTCTAATTTACCACCCAGACGGCATACTTTTTTGCCATATGCAAAATCTTTCTGCTTACTCTTCCAATAAAATACTCTTGAGTTGCAGAAAGCCCGCGCCTTCCAAGCACGATAGTTCCATAACCGCCCTCTTTTGCTTCCGCTATAATACTGACGGCCCTGCTTGCTCTATCTGTAAGAATTTTTTCCGATATTCTTGATGGATCAATACCTGCGGAAATAAGTTTTTTTTTGGCTTCTTCCATAGCCGGTTTAATTTTATTTATGTTTGCTTCATTCCAGTCTTTTTCTATCTTTGCAATGGAAATTTCACTTAAACTTTGCTGCTCAATGCCAAGAGATCTTATTACATGGCATATCATTATCTCGGAATCAGTGTTATTAAGCATTGCGCCCACAGTTGTAACACATTTCATAGAGCCTTTTGATCCGTCAAATGCTATAAGAAATTTTTTTGCATTGGGCTTGCCTCCAATAACCACAAGCGGCATATTAACTAAATTCCCGATCAGTTTGTTTGCCACGCTTCCCAATACAATTCCTTTAGCATTGCTGATTCCGGTACGCCCGGCTATAACTGCTCTATATTCTCCGCTATTAGCTTCCTGCAAGATATCTCTGGCTATCCCGGCTTTTCTTCCCTGGATCATAATTGACAAAGCTTCAGCCGGAAATCCGGCATTAATAAGAATTTTAGTGGCTTTGTTCATTGCTTCATTGACGAGTTGTTTCCGCTGCGCTGCCCATGCTTTTACAGGCGCTAATTTTGAACGGAAATCAGGATTTTTCCCCAAATCCCAGAAAGATTCAGGTAGTTCCGAATCAACATAAAAAAAAACCACTTTTATATTTTTGGGTTTAAGAATACTTCCAACATAACGTACTGCAGCAAGAGATTGTTTGGAGCCGTCAACAGGAATAAGTACTTTGATTATTTTTTTCATAGTATCTCCCCTATTAAATTATTTATTTATAATATCATATGGCTTTGTAAGATCAATTATCAATTGGTATTCATTTTCATCAGGAACTCTTTCTATTTTAAAACCCAGTTTTTTACCCATAGCCAGCATCTGCGTATTTTCAGCAAGAACGGTTCCCCATACCTTTTCAATACCATGATCTTTTGCAATATTAAGACAGCGTCTTAAAAGAGTGGCCCCGATCCCTTTCCCGTGCCAATTATCGCCTACAAGAACTGCAAATTCAGCATGTTTGGGGTTTCGTTGACTAATAACACGCGCAACACCAACAATTTTTTCGTCATTTCCCGACTCGAGAATAGCAACAAGAGCAATTTCCCTGTCATAGTCGATCTGTGTAAATCTCGCCAGCATAGTCGGAGAGATATATTTTATGGGCGCAAAAAACCTGAAGTAGATACTTTGCGGGGAAAGTGTTTTAAAAAGCTCTTCTAAAAGAATGGCGTCTTCAGGTCTTATTGGTCTTACAAACAAGCTGATATCTGTACCGATAGTAATATGGCTTTCATGCTGGTTCGGATATGGACTTATTATAAGATGCATGGGTGCTTTGGTTTCAGCAGGTTTTATAATGACCCGCGCATCAACGGCACATGCCGAGTTTTCTGCAAAAAAAATAGGGTTTATATCCAGCTCTTCTATTTCAGGGAAATCTGCTGCAAGCTGGGCAAGACGCATAAGAATCTCTTCAAGCAGATATAAATCTGAAGAATTATTAGCCGCCTGACCTTTTAAAACCCGGTAAACCTTGGTTTCTTCCATAAGCCTTCTCGCAAGAAGCCGATTAAGCGGAGGAAAAGCTATTGCCCTGTCTTTTAAAACTTCGGTCATTATACCACCCATTCCGAAAAGAATTACCGGACCGAATTCTCTGTCTTTTTTTATTCCCAATATAACCTCAAAATCCGGGCGTTGCAGCATGGGCTGAATTGTAACACCGTCGATTTTTGCTTCGGGCTTGCATGAAAGACAACTGGATAAAATGTTTTCATATGATTTTTCCACATCCGATACACTGTTTAAACCAAGACGTATTCCATTTACGGAAGTTTTATGTATAACATCTTTTGAACAGATTTTCATGGCAACCGGAAATCCTATCTCTTTGGCTTTTTGTACAGCTTCTTTTGCTGAATTTACCAATTCGGTTTGATTAGTCGGAATACCATAAGAAAGAAGTAAAGACTTTGCTTCGACTTCGTTAAGAAGAAACTGTTTATTTTCTATTGCACTTTTTATAATCATAGCTGCAGTTTCCCGGTTGTAATTAAGCTTTCCGGGAAGCCTGGCAGGTATTTCCTGAAGCATTTCTATGTTTTTTGCATGCTTGTCAAGATCCATGAAAGCTCTGACAGCGCGTTCGGGAGTGTCAAATGTCGGAATGCCGGCATCATTTAATATCTGACGGCCTTTTTCAACACCCGCACCGCCAAGCCATGAAGTAAAAACGGGAAAAGGATTGTTCTTAAGAAAATCCGCAAGCATTTTTGCAATATTTTCGGGATCATTCAAGCCCTGTGGAACAAGAATTACCAGCAGACCGTCTATTTCGGGAGCATCGATACAGATTTTAACGGCTTTTAAGTATCGATCATGGTCGGCATCTCCGATTAAATCAATCGGATTTGAATGGCTCCAGTAGTGCGGAAGTACTTCATCGAGTTTTTGTATAGTTTCTGCCGAAAGAGCTATGGGCTCCATTCCGTAATCGGAAAGTGCATCAACTGCCATAACTCCCAGTCCTCCGGCATTAGTAATTATTGCAAGGTTCGGGCCTGACGAATGTGGTTTTTTTGCAAGAAGTTCAGCACAGTCAAACAGTTCTTCAAAAGTCTTAACACGTACAATACCTGCGCGTTTAAATGCAGCATCATAAATATCATCTTCTCCTGCAAGCGCCCCGGTGTGAGAAGCAGCAGCAGCAGCTCCGGCTCTTGTCCTACCGGATTTTAGTGCAATAATTGGTTTAATTCTTGATACCGCACGTGCAGCACTCATGAGATATCTGATATTTGTCAGATTCTCCACATACATAACTATGCTGCCTACATTCGGATCCTGTCCGATAAAATCTATCATATCTCCGAAATCAACATCGAGCATTGAGCCTACGCTCACAAAATAACTGAATCCGATTTGCTCTTTTATCGACAAATCCATAACAGACGAGCATATTGCCCCGCTTTGCGATATAAATGCCATTTTTCCCATTATAGGCATCTGACCTGCAAAACTGGCATTCAGATTCGATTTTGTACACACTACTCCAAGGCAGTTTGGTCCTATTATACGAATACCGGAAGATTCAGCTTCTTTTTTTATGGCATTTTCAATTTCTTTTCCCTTTTGGCCGGTTTCTTTACCTCCTGCCGAAATAATTACAGCACCGCCTACTCCTGATTTTGCACAAGCGTTTACTATTTTCGGAGTATAAGCAATTGGAATAGCTATAACAGCAAGATCCACCGCTGCATCAATATCAGCTATCGAAGGATAGGCTTTAAGCCCCCACATAACCTTATGCGAAGGATGAACAGGGTATAGGTTCCCCTGGTATTTGCCATTAATCAGATTTTTCATAATGGCAAAGCCCACGCTTTCTTTTTTTTCACTGGCACCTATTACTGCAATTGATTTGGGTTGAAATATCTTATCCAGATTGTCAACGCCCATAACGATTAAACTCCTATGTTACTAATCTATCATTTTTTTTGCTTTATATGGTTTTATCAACATCATTGGAATTGGTGTGGTTTTTGTCACTTTTTCGGCAACAGACCCAAAAATTAATTTATCGATACCTTTTCTTCCATGAGTACCCATTATGAGCAGGTCTATATCTTTTTCATTTATGTAATTAATAATTTCTTCCGCTGCATCACCATTTACAATAGAAATTTTAATTTTTTCAGGCTCTTTGAAATATTTTTCTGTAAATTCCTCAATACTTTTCCTGCCTCCGTCAACAATAGCACTTTCAAAAAGATCAACGGAAGGATGTGGCACATATATGCTGGTAAAATATTGAAAAGCTCGTGCAACAAACAAAACGTGAATTTCAGAATTAAATTTATCTGCCATTTCTGTTACATAAGGAACAATTTTTGGAGATGCTTCTGAAAAATCAATGGGGAATAAAATTTTTTTAAATTCCATATCTAATCCTCCTTAATATTATTAAATTACGCACTTTAATTATGTTTAAGCAAATGATATGCCACTGGAAAAGACATGGTTAGCAGAATATAACAACTTGAAATGCAATTTAATCAATATGATATACCAAGCAATTAATACGCAGTAATAAAAAAACGCCGGTCTTTGTCGATATTTTTTACAAGGTGTAAAATATATAGCAAAATTTAAGAGTTGGGTAAATATCTTTCATGCATATTTTCAAGGAATCTGTTTTTGTCTTCCTATTGAAATATCATGAAGAGGTATTAAAATATCAGCCAGATTTTTTATTTTCTGCGCAGACTCATAGGCTTTAATAACATCAATGTGAACACCTGGACATATTGCAGGCCCTTTTTCAGGAAAGTTTTTTTCATTGCAGCAAAAGCCTGTAATAACAGCTCTTCCTTTTGCAGTGTTAATAGAAACTGACTGTCCTCCTACCGTATGACCTGGTGAAAAAATTACTTCAATTCCGTCTTCTATTTTAACATCTCCTTCTATTTCAACGACATTAACATCATCGAGAACATCAGGATAATATCTGTGATCTATAGGATGAGGGTTTTTGAAAAAGTCCAGTTCGGCTTTTTGCACATATACAACGGCATTTTTACATTTATAATCATTTTCGCAATGATCATTATGAAGATGGGTATGAATTATTATATCAATCTCTTCAGGTGTAAGATTAAAAGATTCAAGCGCAGATTCAAACTCTAATACTTTGAATCCACATTTTTTTTCGGTTTCTTCCGATACGACAAACTGTTCCAGGCCAGTATCGACTATGATATTTTTATCTCCACCTTTAATATAAAACATATAAACGGGAAGAAGTATTCTTTTCCCATAGTCACGAAGGTAGGTCATAATTCCCTGGTCTGTTTCATTTATACCCACCGCACACGGATGTATTGTATATTCTTTCATAACTTTTGTAATGTTCTCAATTTGTCATCTTAAATCTTTAATAAGAGCTATCATATCTTTCACGGCTCTTTCCATGCCAACCATAACGGCTCTTGCTATAATGCTGTGGCCAATGCTGAATTCACTGATTTCATTTATGCCCTTAAAGGCTTTTATGCTTTGATAACATAAACCATGTCCTGCATTTACTTTCATTTTCAGCTTATTTGCCAGTATAGCGCAATTGCGTATATCGGAAAGCACTTTTTCTTTTTTTGTCTTTGTTTTAGCCTCAACAAAAGAGCCGGTATGAAGTTCAACCATAGAAGCATGGATTTTATGTGCCAGTTTAACCTGTTCGGGTTCCGGGTCGATAAAAATACTGACAGGGATTCCGGCATTTTGAAGAGTTGCTACACATTCTGAAATTGCATTGGCGTGAATTAAAAGATTAAGCCCTCCTTCTGTTGTTAATTCGCTACGTTTTTCCGGAACAAATGTAACTACATCAGGTTTTACACTAAGAGCTATTTCTATCATTTCAGAAGTAGCGGCCATTTCCAGTATAAGTTTTGTCTGAACTATATTTCTTAATATTTTTAAGTCATTATCCTGTATATGACGCCGATCTTCTCTAAGATGAATTACAATTCCGTCAGCACCGGCAAGTTCAGCCAGCACCGCTGCGTAAACCGGGGCAGGGTAACTTACATTTTCTCTAGCTTTTCTGAGTGTGGCTACATGATCTACATTTACGGCAAGTCCGGCCATTTTACACCCTCCGATTTAATTTAAGGTAATAGCTTGTAAAGTTTAATATTTTATGATATTAAACTTTAAACTAAAAATTAGTTCCAAGGCAAGATAAAATTATTATTTACAAAAACTATTTTTATTCAAGACAATAAAATTTTCAGAAGGAAAAACAGGCTATGTCGGTAAAACATCCTGAATGCCCACTATATAATCCGTTAAATTGTAAAGAATATTACAACCCCAAGCTGTGTGCTTTTGTTAGAAAAGACAGAGTATGTCTTAAAAAGAAAAAGCCGAAACTAAAGAAGACTGAAAAAAAAGAAGGCTGAAAAGAATAAAGACATAATAAAGAATTATGATGGCAATATTCAAAATTAATGAAGAAGATATTTATTTGATTGTAAAGCACGGAAGATGTTAATCTCTTTTCCCACCAAATAAAAAATCATTGCTGCTATATTAGAAAAAATAGTCGGAAAATTCCTGTTTTTTTATTGCGGACTTAATTCTTAATTCCATAATTTAAATATGCTTTTATCTTTATAGCGTTTTCCAAAATATTGACTTTTTTGACAGATGGCTTTACATATTACCGTGAGTTGTTTGAGTAACATGTTGATGTTTAATATTGGTAATAGCTATAATTACATTCTCGATTTAAAAAAATTGAAACCAGTAAGGTGAAAAAATATTAGAAAATATGGAGGATAGCATGTTTAACAATTTCAAAAAATTAACAATATCATTGATAATTTTCTGTCTGATTATTATACCGGCAGCTTCTTTTGCATCAACGGAAAACGAATCGGCTACAGAAGAAAAAGGCCCGAATGCACTCGAATATACGTTGGACCTTTTGATCGCAAGACCTATTGGTATTGTCCTTGTTCCTGTCGGAGCAATACTTTTTGCTGTTGCCTATCCGTTTACGCTGATCGATGACAGTACAGATAAAGCTTATGACGCTCTTTTAGGTGAAAATATCGATTATACTTTTAAAAGATCTTTAGGTGAGGATCTGCCTTTATCATAGAAATAATCAAACAAGAAAGATAAATATGGAAAGATTTAAATCCTTTTTTAAAACATCTCTTATCGGTGGAATTACGGTTATTCTTCCCATGTTCATTTTCGTGATGGTAACAAAATGGCTGTTTGTCTGGGTTACAGATATTATACGGCCCATCACAAGTCTTGTTGTTACGCAATCTCATCTCAGCCAGTTTATTGCCGATGCGCTTATTATTGCTCTTATTATAATAAGTTGTTTCATTATTGGAGTTATTGTTAAAACTAAAGCAGGGCAATACATACATACACGTCTTGAGAAACGTATGCTCAGGGTTGCACCAGGTTATTCTGTTATCAAGGAAACCGTAATGCAGTTAGTAGGGAAAAAGTTTCCTTTCTCTGAAGTTGTTCTTGTGAGAATCTATGAAAACAGCTCTCTCTTAACAGGTTTTATAACAGATACGCATAAGGATGGAATTTATACAGTCTTTATTCCGACATCTCCAAACCCTACATCCGGTTATATATATCATCTTAAAAGTGAATTCGTTTATCACGTTGATATTTCAGTAGAAGAGGCTATGAGAACCATACTTACCTGCGGAACAGGTTCGGGGAAAATTATAGACTCATATCTAAAGCAAATTGCTGAAAAATAAAGGTGTTCTACAGGATTTTTTACGAAGAAAATAAAAATGGCTGGGGGACCAGGATTCGAACCTGGGTTAACGGGGCCAGAACCCGTCGTCCTGCCGCTAGACCATCCCCCATTTAGTTTTATGTCTTTAATCTTCAGCCTGCTTCAATGCGTAACAAGCGTGCCAATACTATTGAATGAGAAAATGATAGTCAAGATAATTTTCCCGGAGATTGTTACAAAATCAGCTTTTTTTATTCTCAATAAACAATGCTGCCCTTTTTAACCTTTCAAGAGATTTCTCTTTTCCAAGAACATTTAAGATTTCAAAAATTCCGGGGCTGATTGTCTTTCCGGTTAAAGCTACTCGAACCGGCTGTGCAATTTTTCCGAGTTTTAGCCCGGTTTGTTCCATAACTTTAAGAAAAACGTTTTCAAGGTTTTTTTCATCAAATGATCCAAGAGGCTCAAGTAATGCAATAAGTGTTTTGAGAATTTCAAGAAAATCGGATGTTAAAAATTTTGAGGCCGCATCCTGCTGATATGAAATCGTATCCTGAAAATAAAACTCTGCGCTTTCAGCCATTTCTTTTAAAGTTTTGCTTCGGGCATTAAGCGTTTTTATTACACCTTCTATAAAAGGTACTTCTTTGATTTCAAACCCAAGATTATTTAGAAACGGGGCAAGATGACTTATAATTTTTTTGGGCTCGGCTAATTTTATATGCTCCGCATTTAAAGCAAGAAGCTTATTTATATCAAAAATCCCTGCCGATCTTCCTATATTTTCAAGCGAAAATTTTTCTATCAGCTCGTCTCTTTCAAAAAATTCCTGATCGCCGTAAGACCAGCCAAGCCTTGCAATATAATTGATGAAAGCATCAGGCAAATATCCCATATCTTTGTATTCGGTTACAGACATGGCACCATGCCGTTTGCTCAAACGGGTTCTATCGCTTCCCAGCACCATTGGAACATGACCGAAAGTTGGCAGAGGATGCCCGAGAGCATTGTATATAATTATCTGCTTTGGCGTATTGTTGACATGGTCATCGCCCCTGATTATAGTATTAATGGACATAGTTATATCATCTACAACTACAGCAAGATTGTATGTAGGAGTTCCATCACTTCTACAGATTATAAAATCATCAAGTTCAGTGTTCTGAAAAACGATATTGTTTTTTATGACATCACGCACAACAGTTGTACCATCAAGAGGAGCCTTTATGCGGACAACGGCATTATCAGTTTTCCCCAAGCCTTTATCCCTGCATGTGCCGTCATATTTAGGCTTTTTACCGCTTGCCATAGCGGCCGCTCGCATTTCATCTAGTTTTTCAGGCGAGCATGTGCAATAGTATGCATTCTTTGAGTCAATCAGCTTTTGTATATATTCCAGATAAATATCAAATCGTTTAGATTGAAAGTAGGGGCCTTCATCCCAGTCAATGCCAAGCCATTCCATTGCTTCAAATATTGCATCAACAGAAGCTTGTGTTGAGCGCTGGGCATCTGTGTCTTCGATTCTTAATACAAAGCGCCCTTTCATATGACGCGCATAAAGCCAGTTAAACAAAGCGGTTCTGGCGCCGCCCACATGCAAATAACCTGTAGGACTTGGCGGAAAGCGGGTAATAACGGTATCCATTTTTTATATTAGTCTCCAATAAAAATAAAAATTCCTGTCAGACAACGGCCTGATAACATACCTGCCAGCTTAGTACAAGTAAACAAAATTAACGAGCTTTACAAAAAAAACCGCATGAATTAAATATTTTTCAGCAAAGTGTTTGATGGCGATTTTTCTATGGTTTCAGCGAAAGTTTTCAATCTTTTGGATAGAGAATTAAAGGAATCCGTACGTGCAGTTGGAATTGTATCAATGCCGTTATTTTCGAGAGCATTAATAATAAAAGAAACGGAAAAGTCGTTTATATCGCGGGCAGGCTGATAAGCGGTTCCGCAATTGCCTTCTGAAGTAGTATCAGATATCAGACCGCAAGCAATAAGATCATTTAAAATTTCCTGAACAAGCCGGATAGGGATATCGAGAGTATTACATATTTGGTTAACTGTTACGGGCTTTTCACCCTGAATGAAATTCATTACAAGCATATGGCTGATCTGCAGGCTTAATAGTTTTCTGAATAAAGGACTGATATTTTTTCTGTCCGGCTCAAACTCATAGGCATCTACATTTTGGTGTGCAAAAGATATCTCGGCACCGAAAAGCATTATAAACCAGCTTAGCTGCAGCCATAGCAAGAACAAGGGAAGCGCCGCAAAACTGCCGTAGATGGTATTGTATTTTGATACTCCAACCTGGAAAAATATATAAAACTTTTGGATAACAACAAAAATTGTTCCTGCAACAATCCCTGCAATAAGACCGGAAGCAAAAGGCACCTTTTGATTAGGCATGAAGATATAAATAAAAGTGAAAAGTACCCATATAAAACAATATGGAAGCATTTTTATAGTAATTGCAACAAGCGGAGTGAATATGCCCAGTATAGCTATTTTTTGTGTTATCTGTGGAAGATTTGTAGAAATCAATACCATTGCACTGCTTGACATGATTAAAAGAAGAGGACCAAACATAAATAAAGAAAGATAATCACTGAATTTTCTTCCAAAAGAACGAGACTTTTTAACTCCTGAGATATCATTAAAGGTGTCTTCTATCTGACTTAAAACATTTATAACAGCCCATAGAAGTACTACCACACCCACACCGGCTATAACTCCACCCTTGGTATTTTTAAGCATATTATTGGAGAATTCCAATATCTGCATTACCATTACTTCCTGACCGGAAAACTTTTCCATAAGCTGTTCTTCAAGAAGTTTTTGTAATCTGAATCCCTTGGCAATAGCAAATGCCATTGCTGCAACCGGAACTACGGAAAGAAGCGAGTAATAAGTAAGGGCGGAGGCTCGAAGCGGACATTTGTCATAAACAAATTCTTTTGCTGCGATAATGATGATTCTTAATCCTTTGAGAATAAAACGCTTTATAATGTTAAGATCCTTTATACGTATTCTCCATACATCTTCTCTTATAAAATCAATAATTCCAGCAGCCTTTTTCAACAGACCTTTCATGAACCATTTCCTTATATCTAAAGTATTTATTTAGTTGGCTCTTCTATTTAAGATTAAGTCCTACATACGCAGCTCCAGCACCTTCGGATTTTTCTTTAGAAATTAACTCAGCTTCAACTAAAAATATTCTTTCAGGGTTGATCTGCTGTGATTTTTGCAGAAAATTTTTCACCTGCCTGGCACGTTGTTCCGCAAGAAATTTCAGATCACTCTCTGTTACCTGTATATGATCAATGCTTAACTTTTTCTTTTCAAATAAATATTGAATAATAGCCTGCCGATCTTTATCCTTGTCGGCATATCCCTTTACCTCAAGGGACACTAACGGTTTGTCCGTTAATATCTTTTGGAGAAGTTGCAGCTTGTCTTCACTCTGTGGGGAAAGATCAGCCGTTCCAAAATCAAAGTTCACATTGCTTAGCTGATCTGCGCCGGGATATAATGAAGTAAGAAGTGAAAAAGGAGAAGTTGCAGCCTTTCCAACAAGATTGACAAGCATTTTAACGATAACTTTCCATACGCTGAATTCCGGGTCATCAGTTCTTCCTGAAACAGGCAATTTGAGATTTATTTTGCCTTGATAGTCTTTTAGCAGGGAAACTGCAAGGCTAACAGGCAAACTGGTAGCATCCGGGCTGTCAACAGAATTGCCGAAAGTAAACTGATCGATAAAAACATCATTTTGCGAATCGAGTTTCTTTTTATTAATAAGGTATTTCAGATCAAGAGAGAGTTTGCCTTTGTTTATTGTATACCCCATATATTTTCCGGAATAAGGCGACTCTGAACTTAAATCTATGTCTTTAAAACTTGTATGCAAATCCACAAAAAGATCATCCTTTAGCGGATTTATGCTGCCTGTGATCGACAAAGGAGAAGTATTATCAAGCTTGCCTGACAATTCAACCTTTGCAGCTTCAGTTTCCAGCGACGTCAGCCCTGTAATTGATCCTTTGATATTTACAAGTTCCGTTGAATAATTTGGGTTGATGCTCCTGTCAACAAACCTGATGTTACCGTTGTTGACCGAAACTTTGCCGATCCGTATTTTTTCAATGCTTTTATTGTTCTCCTCTTTCCTGGGTATAGTACTATTCTGATCCTGTTTAACCACATTGTTTAAGTTGAGCTTACCATCAGCATTTACGACAATGCCTGCGAAAAAATCATTCAGTGAAATTTCTTTAATATCAACATAGGTCGGGTTAAAGCCTGCATCAAGAGTATTGAAGTTAAGCGTATTTATTTTGAAAAAGTCATCCTTATTCTCTTTGTCTACAGAAGCAAAATCAGAAAGTACGGCACTTCCTTTATATGAAATTTGCGGATGTTTCATATTGTCCTGTTTCATTGTAAAAGTGCCTTTGGTTGATACACGCCCTTTTGTCACAATTACGCGTATCTGATCGGTGAAATAGGACTGCACCCATGCCGGTTCCATTCCTTCAATACTTATCTCGGAATCACATTTTAATGGGTCTATTGCAAATATTGCCTTTGTTGAAATCATACCCTTCTTGTTCAACCTGCAGGAAAGCTCTGCCATACCGCCCTTTGTTGTATCTATGTTATGAGCGCTTATGTTCAGATTATCGGCTGCAAGATTAACAGGGTCTGAAGTTGACTCATCCAAGAAGTATAAGTTGCCGGATTTAAGCTTAACCTGATCTATTTGAATTGGAAACGGTTGGCTTTCAGTTTTCGCTTCTGTTTCCTGAGCGTTTATTTTCCGTATAATAGCATTTAAATTTATCTCACCTGATTTATCACGCCTGATATATAATTCAGGGTTTGTAATATCAATGCCGGACAGATGTGCATTTCTTTCAGGAAACGCAATGTCGGCAATTTTGATAGAAAGACCGGAAATAAAGATAAGCGGGAGATCTTTTGTATCATAAATTTTGAGGTTGTTTAGCCCTAATGTGCCTGAAACATGAAAAGCAGGTGATTTGTCCCGAGGCTGGATATATTCAATGTTTGCCTGAGCATCAAGAGTTCCCGATGGTATCTTAACCTCTATTTCCTTCGGCAGATAATCCATATAGTATGGGATCTCGATCCCTTTTAGATTGATATTAAAAACAGTTTCAAGACTTCCGGCAAATGGTTTTGATTTGCCTTCGATTACAAGGGCAGTGCCATTTATGTTTGCCCTGAAATACGGTTGCACAAATATATCGTCACTTTTTTTCATATTGGATAAAAACAGAAGAGCAAAAGAAATATCTGAAGCTTTATGCTGCTTGTTCTTAGGTAAATCAAAAAAATTAATTTGGCCGCCCGACACCTGGATATTACCTAAATAAAATCTGAAAGGTTCTTTTTTTGTATCCTCTTTTGCGCCGTTTTCCTGAATAAGGTCTGAAAAATTATATTGCTGTGAAGTTTTATGTATGATGTTTACATAGGGTTTGGATACACTTATTTCTTTAATAACTAAAGCTTTTTTGAGCAAGGATTCAATCTGAGCATTTATATAGAGTTCGGCTATTGATGCAAATATATCCTGATTCTGCTGATCTTTAATGACAAGGCCTTTTACCTTAGCAGATATTATGTAAGGATTGGTTTTTATATCCTCAATTGAGACTGTGCGGTGGAGGCTTTCAGTAAGGTTTTTGGTTAGTATGGACTTTAGAATGGAAGGAAGAATAAAAAATCCGAAAACGGTATAAACAACAATAAAAACAAGCGTTCCGATTACGATTTTTTTGGGCATGAACCATATCCCTTCATGACAAGCTATTAACTTTTATTTAACCATCATAACTGGGCATGGAGCTAATATCGCAATTTTATAGCTTATAGTGGCCCACCCTTCGCCTGTACGAACTTCTTCTATCTTATGTGATTTTAAAATTATAAGATCAATTTTATGCTCCTGAACAGCCCTTATAATATCCGGCACTCGTTTACCAATTGAAATTTCCGTTTTAACGGGAATGCCATGATTTTTATAATCAAGCGCTATTTCATCCATTTTCTTCTGAGCGCGGTTTTTCAGTTTTTGGTAAAAGCTTATAAGATCTTCATCCTCAATGCCCTCTATCTTTTCAATCACATGGATTAGCGTAATTTCTCCCATATCTTTTGAAATCATAGAGATTGCTATATCAAGAGCTTTTTGGCTGCTTTTGGTAAGATCACAAGGGACAAGAATATTTTTAAATGTCATAATTTCCTCCTGAACGGGCTAATTGTACTTTATAACTATTTAATCATGTTATCTTTTTTTATCACTATTATATTAACGCTTTTTTATAGCTAAAATCAATTTAATTATTATTTTGAGAAGTATTATTTATATTATATTGCAACTATTGTATTCGGTTAAGAAAAAACTATCCATTTTTAATATACGAAATTTACTCCGGCATCATGCATTTTCTGACGCGCTTCTTTACCGCCTTCCTGGGTAACCGGCTTTGTTGCATTTGCGATAAGTATTGTTTCAAAGCCTTCTTTGCAAGCATCTGTTACTGTTACCAGAACACAGACATCTTCGGCAAGACCGGAAACCCACAGCCGATTGATGCCGTCTTTTTTTAGCTTAAAGACAAGTCCTGTCTGGTCAAAAACTGAATTCTGGTCCTGGTCAAAGCAAACGCCTTTAGTTATTAATATAGCTGATTCGGGTATTTTTAAATTAGGATGGAATCTTGCACCATCGCTGTCCTGGATACAGTGGGGCGGCCAAAGCCCTCCGCTGTCTTTAAAGCTTAAGTGCCCAACAGGATGCCAGTCTCGTGAGACATATACGGGTATGTGATTTTCAACAGCTGCTTCGATCAATTGGTTAATAAGTGGGGCCAATTGCAAAACGCCCCAGTTAGGTCAAGCTCAAGGCGGGAGAAAATTTCAACCGCAGGAATACTTCGAATATTTCGAGGATAGCGCTAATGCTTCACTTCGTGCGAAATTTAAGCCCAACGCTTAAGATCGGCCAAAATGGGGCGTTTTGAAACTGGCTCATAGCAGCTATTTTTCTACCTTCTCTAAGTCAGACTGTTTGTCCAAAGACAAGTCAGAGTTGTAAAACGCCTTGTTTTGCGGAAGAAGCAATGAAAATCCCGATGTTTCATCAATTTCAAGTACAGCTTCTGAAACGATAAAATCAAGGACATGCCCTCCTGCTTTGCCATCTTCAGTTATAAAATGCAGGTGATAGCCGGGAACGTTTATATTTTTAACATATGAAGGGCAACGAAAGCCTACTATAGTGCCTCTTATTTTACTAAAATGAAATATCGGCTGAGTGCCGACAATTTCTTTTAAAGGCTTGTAAGGCTTGACTTGCTTAGGAACACTTCTTGTCTTAATGGCTTTGAATTTACCTTTAATTTTTATAGCATAAAAAATGTTTGGGGTAATAATTGTTTCATCCATTTTCTTGGTGAAAGAGTCAAAATCCATACCTGAATGAAGATCGGCTTTCTTGTCCGACTCAAAAAAAGTAACTGCGGCAAATGGTGTACGTGTTTTTTCATCAGGTTCTCTTGCCTTGCCGTCCGAAGTTATCTGGTAGTAATGTCCGTCAACTGCAAACATTTCTCCATCCAAAGCGTTGAAAGTGCCCAAGCCGAAGTCTCCATGCCGTTTCAGATCCTTAATAGTCATTTCCCCATCATAAACGCCTCCAAGCAATGCATTGATGGTGGAATATTGAGTGAGTATATCGCGCTGGGAAATATCGCCGCTATAGAGATGCCCGACAAATAAAAAACCAAAACTCAAAATTAAAATAAGGGGGACATGATTTTTCATAATATAAACTTTTCTATGAGTGCATGAAAATAATTTATTTAACTTACTATTAATAATAACTAAAATGTTGACAGAAATTTTGCAACAAATTATTTATTATTTGGTAAGAATGCATAAATTTACGATCTTGCATATGGCAAAAAACCGTAATTGTTATTAGCATAAGAAAATATAATCTTTATGAAAACAAACATTGTTGAACGCAAAATTATGTGGGGTGATCTTGATCCCATGGGAATTGTCTTTTATCCGCGCTATTACGAATGGATGGATGCCGGCAGCCATCTATTTTTTGAATCTATAGGTTTGGATCTGAATATACTTTCAAAACAAAGGCAATTAGGCTTTGGGCTTAACGAGACTTCCTGCATTTATTCAAACCCAGGCAGATATCATCAGACTGTGAGAATTATTACACAACTTGAAGAAGTTAATGAGAAAACCGTTAAATTAAAACACTTGATTTATGATGCATCAGATGATGAGCTTTTGGTTACCGGAGTAGAAAAAAGAATTTGCATGGATGTAAGCAAGCCTGAAAATATCAGAGCAATTGCCATACCGGAAGAAATACATTCCATCTTAAAAAACGCTATTGATTGCTGATAATACAATAATTCAAATAATTTTTTACCAGCTTTTTTTTGATATTATTCCGCTGATGTTTTATCTGTGCTTTCCGTTTCATCATTTTCACTTTCTGCTTTCTCCTTCTTTTTTTCAAAAAATACCGCGCCCAAAATACTGACTTCATAAAGAAACATAAGAGGAACAGCCATAAGAAGCTGATTAAATACATCGGGGGTTGGAGTTAAAAGAGCTGCAACAATAAATATCAGCAGTATTGCATACTTTCTGTTTTTTCTTAAAAATTCAACAGTAACAATACCAAGCTTAGCAAGAAATATTATGACAAGCGGAAGTTGAAAAACAAGTCCAAACCCAAGAAGCATCTTTGTCGCAAATTTTAAATACTCGTTCATGGACGGAAGCGCTTGTATAGTATCTGAGGCGAAACCCAGAAAAAATTTTATAGCTACAGGAAAAACAATAAAATAACAGAAAAGAATTCCTCCGGCAAAAAAAAATACAGAAAAGAATACTATTGGAAATACATGACGTTTTTCATCGTGATAAAGCCCAGGAGCTACAAAAACCCAGATCTGGTAAAACACCACGGGAGAAGCTATCGCAATACCGGCATATAAAGATAACTTCATATAGATAAAAAAGGCTTCTGAAAGCCCGGTAAAAATCATTTTATCTCCGGCTTTCATCTCATGGATAAGAGGAAGTGTTAGAATTTCAAATATTTTTTCCTTAACCCCGTATGTTAACGCAAAACCGACCCCAATAGCGATAAAGCAGATTATCAGGCGTTTTCTGAGTTCGGTCAGGTGGTCTGTAAAAGAAATTTTATCATCCTCTTTCATCTTTTGTTGTTCCTTGTTCAGGTTCTTTTTCTAAGCTGTTTTTATCCTCATTTTCGGTTTTATCTTCGTGCTCGTTTTTATTATCTTCAAAATTGGGAGTGGCATCAATTTCCTCCTGGTTGTTTATATTTAATGCTTTATCTATAATGGCATTTTTATCGATATTTTTTATATCGTTTAAATTTATTTCAGACTCTATTGTTTGTTTAAATTCATTTGTTGTTTTTTTAAGTTCACCAAACATGCGTCCAACTGTTTTGGCTATATCAGGAAGTTTATCAGGGCCAACAACAATGAGCGCTATTGCGGCTATCAAGAGAAATTCAGGCATACCTATGTCTAACATACGTTTTTCTCCATAAAAATTTTTGTTCCACTCTTGGAACAAAAGACCTACCGGTAAAATGATTCAATTCTTTAAGCAAAATTTTTGTTGAAATTAGCACATAATCATACGACTGTAAACTGATCTTGCAATTTGCTACAATAATACTTTTTCTATCTCTAAATATATATAACATTTTTTAACAGGTTCACAATAATTCATCTTTGCGAGCACTCTTGCGTTAGAAATATTTCTATAATAATCATATTTATATTAATGAGTTGTGATCGATATATTCTATAAGCTCAAGAAATTATCAATATTTTAAAATTATTTCTTGTCATAAAAAACCGGATGATATATAATACGCAAAAAAATCAGGTGGCTGTTGATAATGAGTAATTCTTTTTTTTAAAGAAATATTAACAAAAACCAAAGGAATAAACTTCTTGACAGTTGTAAAGCCATAGTATAATCTAAATTATCTTAAAGATATCAAACCCCTCCTTGGAGTGGATACTTAATTTAATCTTCTGATAAAAAACCGATAGATGGCAAATATTCCTCTATAGAAATTAATCCGGATTTAATCCATGATTTGCGGATGGTAATTTATTCTTTTTTGTTTCATGCGACAGGCATATAATCCTTAAGTTTTGAACAAAAAAAAACGATATATTGTATAATAAGTTGATCTTTAGCATCTTGCCGATAGAAGCCCACATATTTGTGCAAACTTCTAGCCCAATATTAACAGCAATTAAATATTCCGTAGAATAATTTTAGAAAAAATCTTTCTGAAGTTAATGAGGTTATAATATTAATGAATATAATTGAACTGAAAAACAAAAAGATTAAAGAGCTGACTCAGCTTGCCAAGACTCTGAATATTGACGGGGCCGCAGGCATGCGTAAGCAGGAGCTGATTTTTGCTTTAATCCAGAGCCAGATAGAAAAAAATGGTTTGATCTATGGGGAAGGTACTCTTGAGATTCTTCCTGACGGATTTGGATTTTTAAGGGCTCCAAGCTACAACTATTTGCCCGGTCCTGATGATATTTATGTTTCTCCGTCACAGATAAGGCGCTTTAATTTAAGAACCGGTGACATTGTTTCCGGCCAGATCAGGCAGCCTAAAGAGTCCGAACGTTATTTCGCCTTGCTGAAAGTAGAAGCTGTAAACCATGAAGATCCTGAAATATCAAGAGATAAAATTCTTTTTGATAATCTGACTCCTCTTTATCCAAACAGGAAAATAAACATAGAAAATAATTCTGAAAACTATTCGATGCGAATAATGGATTTAATGATTCCAATAGGTTTTGGCCAAAGAGGTCTGATTGTTTCACCTCCCAGAGCCGGCAAAACTATGTTGTTACAAAATATTGCAAATAGTATTATAGCAAGCCATAAAGATGTTGTGCCATTTGTTCTTCTTATCGATGAACGGCCGGAAGAAGTTACCGATATGGAACGCAATGTTAAGGCGGAAGTCATTAGTTCCACTTTTGACGAACCAGCCGAAAGACACGTCCAGGTTGCTGAAATGGTTATTGAAAAAGCTAAAAGGCTTGTTGAGCATAAAAGAGATGTTATTATCCTTTTAGACAGCGTCACAAGACTTGCCAGGGCTTATAATTCCGTTATGCCTCCCAGCGGAAAGATTTTATCCGGCGGTGTTGATTCAAATGCTCTTCAGCGGCCTAAACGGTTTTTTGGCGCTGCAAGAAACATAGAGGAGGGAGGAAGCCTGACAATAATTGCAACTGCGCTTGTTGATACCGGAAGCCGTATGGACGAAGTTATTTTTGAGGAATTTAAAGGAACCGGTAATATGGAAATACAACTGGACAGAAAACTTGCTGATAAGCGCGTTTTCCCGGCTATAGACATAAAAAAATCCGGCACAAGAAAAGAAGAACTTCTTTTGTCCGAAGAGACTTTAAACAGGGTATGGATTTTAAGAAAATTTCTTTCTTCATTAAATCCTACAGACAGCCTTGAATTTTTACTTGAAAAAATGCGCGGAACAAAGAATAATGAACAATTTCTTAATTCCATGAATGCATAATATATAAATGTAAGGAGCACAAAACAATGAAAAAAGATATTCATCCGAAATATGCAACTACAACAATTAGTTGCGCCTGCGGTAGTGCAATCGAGGTAGGTTCGACCAAATCAGATATCAAAATTGAAATCTGTTCTAAATGCCATCCCTTTTTCACAGGAAAACAAAAGCTTATAGATACTGCCGGACGTATTGAGCGTTTTCGCAAGAAATACGAAAAATATCAGAATCAGAACAATCAGATATATAAATAACAAAAAAAGATTGCTGTTTGTTTATAAAATCTTTAAAAACGCCTCAAGAAGCATCCATGAGGCGTTTTTAAGCTTATAATATCGTTAAGAAGGCCTTATATGCTTAACAAACTGAAAGGGGCTGAAGAGCGTTTTATGGAACTTGAAATGCTCTTAAGTGATCCTGATACTATTAACGACAGGGAGGCATACCAGAAGTATATTCGGGAGCACTCCTCTTTATCTAAAATTGTATCTATCTACCGCTCATATAAAAATATTAATGAGCAGATCGAAGAAAGCATCACCCTTTTAAAAAATGAAGACCCTGAAATAAAAGAGCTTGCCCGTGATGAGATCGAAGCGCTTGGCCTTGATAAAGAAGATCTTGAAAAACAATTAAGACTGCTTCTTGTTCCCAAAGATGAAAAAGATGAAAAAAATGTTATTCTTGAAATAAGAGCCGGGACAGGCGGAGAAGAAGCGGCCCTTTTTGTAACCGACCTTTTCAGAATGTATACCAGATATGCGGAAAACAGAAACTGGAAAGTTGAAGTTTTATCCAGTCATACCACAGGTGTCGGCGGTCTGAAAGAAATTATTGCTCTAATTCAGGGTAAAGGCGCCTTTAGTCACTTGAAATATGAAAGCGGAACCCATCGGGTACAGCGTGTTCCTGTAACAGAAGCACAGGGAAGAATTCATACTTCTGCGGTAACTGTTGCTGTTTTACCTGAAGCCGAAGAAGTGGAAATCGACATAGATCCTACCGAAATCAAAGTGGATGTTTACCGTGCAACCGGGCCCGGCGGGCAAAGTGTAAATACAACCGATTCTGCCGTGCGAATTACACATCTTCCAACAGGTCTTGTTGTTACCTGCCAGGATGAAAAGTCTCAGTTCAAGAACAAAGCTAAGGCCATGAGAGTATTAAGAGCCCGACTTCTTGACAGATTCACAATGGAACAGAATGAAAAAAGATCCGCAGAACGAAAAACACAGATAGGAAGCGGTGACAGAAGCGAGAGGATCAGAACATATAATTTTCCTCAGTCCCGAATTACCGACCACAGGATAGGACTTACACTATACAAACTTGAATACATTCTTGAAGGTAATATAGACGAAGTAATCAGTGAATTGACATCCCATTATCAGGCCCAGGCATTACAGCATGCAGAATCGGCAAAATCAAACTGAACCTGAATGGACTATAATCAAAATTCTTCAATGGACCACATCTTATTTTAAGACAAATGACATAGACAGCCCCAGAGCAGCCGCTGAAATTCTTCTTGCACATGCACTCAAATTAAAAAGAATTGATCTTTACTTAAGATATGATCAGCCTCTTAACATAAGCGAGCGCAATCTTTTCAAGACTTTGATCAAAAGAAGGATAAACAAAGAGCCCGTCGCATATATTATCGGGAGCAAGGGGTTCTGGAACATTGAACTGATGGTTTCAAAAGATGTCCTTATTCCAAGGCCTGAAACCGAATGCCTTGTGGAAGAGGCTCTCTCATATCTTTCCAAAGATAAAGCTTTTTGCCCAAAAAAGATTCTGGAACTGGGCACGGGGTCAGGCGCTATCATACTTGCGATAGCAGCGCAACATCCTGATAATCATTATTTTGCATCAGATATATCAATGAAAGCTCTTGGCATTGCTTTTAAAAACGCCAAACATCTGGGTCTTGATAATAAAATCAATTTTTTTTGCGGTAGCTGGTTTTTTCCTGTAAAAGATAAGAACAATTTATTGGATATAATTATATCCAACCCGCCTTATATCAGAAGAGATGATATTAAAACCTTGCAACCTGAAATTAACAGATTTGAACCAATAACTGCGCTTGATGGCGGAGAAGACGGGCTTTGCTGTATAAAGCACATAGTAAAGTACGCACATAAATTTCTTAACAAAGGCGGCAAGCTATTACTTGAAATAGGCTATGATCAGAAAACTGCCGTTGATGAAATCATCAAAGCTACAGGGAAATTTGAGCAGGCTTCTTTCAAGAAAGATTACAGCAGTATTGACAGGGTCGTTTGCGCAACAAAAGCATATGATTGAAATTAATCCGGTAATACTCAAAGCAAAAGGTGCTTATCTTGTCGGCGGATCTGTAAGGGATCTGCTTATAGGGCGGACTCCGTCCGATTATGACATAGCAGTACTTGGTTTTGCGCAAAAATATGCCTCCGATCTTGCATCACACATAAGCGGACATGTTGTAAAAATAGGAAAGCAAAAGCAGGTGATATACCGGGTTGTTTCAAAAAATAGCATCTTTGATGTTTCGGCAGCTTTTGGCAATAGCATTGAAGAGGATCTTTCAAAAAGAGATTTTACTATCAATGCAATTTGCTATGATCTTTACTCCCAAAATATTATAGATCTTTATAACGGCATAAATGATCTATCCGCAAAACGGATCAGGATGGTTTCCAAAGAAGTATTTCAAAATGACCCGGTTCGGCTGATAAGAGCTTACAGAATAGGGTCAATGCTTGATTTTGAGATAGAATATCAAACAGAACTGGCCATTATAAATAATGTCAGGCTTATCGCAAAGTCTGCTGGTGAAAGAATAAAAGCCGAAATATTTAAAATTTTTTCAAGTACGAAATCATATACCTTTATTAGTAAAATGGCTGAAACGGGCCTTCTTTTTGAAATCTTTCCGGAGTTATCGGCATTAGTTGGATGCCGCCAAAACAAGTACCATGAGCATGATGTATTCAACCATTGCTTAGCAGCCTATAAGAAGCTTGAAATACTTCTTAACGGCTTTCATGCCAATCCTGAAATATCGGATTTTGCAAAACAGGAAATGGATAATACAAGGTCACCGTTGTTAAAATGTTCAATACTTCTGCACGATACAGGCAAACCATCTTCTATTACTGTTGATAATGGCAATGTCCATTTTTTCGGGCATGAAAAAATAAGTGCCGATATTTTGGGCCGCATAGCAAAAAGACTGAAATTTTCAAATTATGAGACAAATTATATTGATTTTATATTAAGAAATCATATGAAAGTTCTTCATCTCTACGAATCTTATAAGAGAAAGCCGTTGACGGATAAAAGTATTACCCGTTTTTTTGTTAAGTGCAAAGATTATGTCCCGGACTTATTGTTTCATGCAATTGCAGATATGGAAAGCAAAAAAAACAATGATGATAACGGAAACGGGGATTTTATAATGTTTATAACTTTATTAATAAAAATATATACCCTGGTTTATAAGGTCAAACAAAAGGAAGCCCCGCTTATAACAGGCCATGATCTGATTGAAGAATTCGGACTTTCTCCCTCGCCTTTATTTAAAAAGATTTTATCTGTTGTTGAAGAATCAAGACTTTCTGATTATATAAATAGTCGTGGGGAAGCGCTTTTGCTGGCAAAACAATTCTTAAACAACAAAGATAATTCTTGATTTTTAGCAAGGATGATTTTGTCCGCCCTTTTATGTTACTGGTATAATAATGGAGTTGGGTCAAAGATTCTATGCGTTATCGGATTCTAGTAATTGATGATGATTTAGTGGCTTGTGAGGTTTTACAGGAAATCCTAGTAAGAGCTGAATATGATGTTGATATATGTACTTCAGCCAGAGATGCCCTCAAAAAAGACTTATCTTTGTATAATCTTTTAATCAGCGATATACGCATGCCGGATGTAGATGGCCTTAATTTACTTGATCAGGTTCATAAGCAATGGCCTGAATTACCCGTAATCATTGTAACCGCATACGGTTCTCTGGAAACCACCATGGAAGCCCTTCGCCTCGGCGCATCTGATTATATAAGCAAACCATTTTCACCGGAAGCCATCCGTTTAAAGGTAAAAAAGGTTCTCGATGTCAGGGACCTGCAACAGAGACATCTCATAGTTCACCCTGAAACATTACAGGAGCCGCAATTTATAGGTTCTTCCGCTGTCATGGTTGAATTTTATAAGCAACTTGCACGTGCTGCCGATGCATGGGACAGCGTTTTGATAGAAGGTGAGAGTGGAACCGGAAAAGAACTGGCAGCCAGAGCACTTCATCAGCTGAGCTCACGCCGCGGAAATTCTTTTGTAGCGCTCAATTGTGGTGCTATCCCTGAAAACCTTTTGGAATCGGAACTATTCGGCTATGAGAAAGGCGCTTTTACAGGAGCAGATAAATCCCATAAAGGATTGCTTGCTTTGGCTCAGGAAGGTACATTTTTTTTAGATGAAATCACAGAAATGTCAACAGCACTCCAGGGGAAACTTTTGCGTTTTATGCAAAACGGAGAAGTCAGGCGTCTTGGTGGTCATGAGGTTGAAAATGTTGTGGTTCGTGTGGTAGCCGCAGCAAACAGGGATGTTGATGAGGAAATAAAAAAAGGCCGCTTCCGTGCTGACCTTTTATACCGCTTTGTAGTTCGAATACAAACACCTTCACTTAAGCAGCATAAAGAAGATTTGCCGCAGCTTGTAGAGTATTTTATGAAAAAGTGGGGTTATACTTCCGTTAATATTTCCAGTGAAGCTATGGAATGCATAATAGCATATGACTGGCCAGGCAATGTCCGTGAACTGGAAAATATGCTACGCCAAACATTGATAATGTCACCTTTTTCAATGATTTTCCCGGAGAACTTACCGGGGAGATTCCGACACGGGAAAGATAAGGAACAATCACAACTGACACCTCTGGAGGAAGCCGAAAAAAAACAGATCCTCCAGATGTTAAATAATACTTCCTGGAATCAGACAAAAACTTCCCAGCTGCTTGGTATTGATCGGAAAACTCTTCGGGTAAAAATCCAGCGGTATGGGTTAACCAGATAATTAGTTATCAGATATAATCTTTCCGGGTGTTTTTTCTGCAACAGGAAAATGAAGGATGACTTCGGTTCCGCTACCCTGGCAACTTTTTATCTCTATTTGTCCTCCATGCACCTTAGCGACAATGCCGTTTACTATTGCAAGTCCCAGACCGCGCATTCTTTCATCATTATGAGTACTGAAAAAGGGCTCACAGACTTTTTCGATCAATTCCGGTGGAATGCCGGAACCGTTATCTTTTACTGATATTAAAATGAAATTGCCGTCAGGCAGTGAAGATGCTGAAATATGTATTTCACCTCTCTTTTGTATCGCTTCCACTGCATTTTCTATCAGGTTAAGTATAGCTATCTGGAAGCGATAACGGTCAACATGAAGAGGAGGCATATTTTCCTCGACAGTAACGCTAAACTGTATATCCTCTTTCAATATAAGGGGGTCAACTAAAGGCAGCGTTTCATTAAAAAGCTCGGGAATGGATATAGTCTCGAAATGTGGTTCGGGTAAACGGGTTGCACGGCGCACATTCTGAATTACCGTATCCAGTCTTTGTGTCTGCTGGACAATAAGCTCCAGTTTTCGTCCCACATCAGGCGGCCAGTTACCGCTTTCCAAAAGAAGTCTTGCCATTCCTGCTATTGAATGAAGTGGCGTGCCAAGATCATGAGCCAGATTAGCAGTTAAATAGCCAAGGGCGGTAATTTGCTGGAGCTGATTAACCTCTTTTTGCAACTGAACCGCATTATGTGTTGCATCCAGTATTTTCTTTTCAAGCGAAAGATTAAGTTCCTGATACTGTGCAAGTACTTGTTCAATTTTGTCGGCCATTGCATTAAAATGGTTTGCCAGTAGTTTCCACTCATCCTTTCGGTTAAGACTAATACGTCTGTTATACTGTCCTGCCTGAAATTCATCAATTGTACCGATAATTCTTTTCAAAGGACGCCTGATAATCCACCCATAGCTAAGATACAGGACAAGTAAAATAAAAACCAAAAGACCTGCACTGCTTAATATAAGCAAGTGTTTAGCGCTGTTTAATATTTCCATGCCGGACTGAGAAAAGGCAATTACGCCTACAACAACCCTGTTTTTATAGTTTTTACCAGGCATTATGGCAGAAGCTAATAATCCAAGAGCTGGCCCGTTTTCAGTATTTATTTTAATATGTATCGGTTTTAGTTCTTTTGCAACCGACTCTACCAAAGTTTCAGACCAGTTATACTGAACGCGGTTTGCTCCTGCAACATAATCAACATCATCATTTGCTACAGAAAAAATATCAATCCTCGCTAACTGGATGTCACTTTGAATTTGTCCTTTTAAAGTTTTATCAAGAACCGACACTCCGTAACGGGTATGAAAGTTCTGGTAATAAGTAATAGTTGTTTCTGCAACATTGCTGAGCTTTTTAGTCTGCTGGTCTGTTATTATTTTATCCAATGCGCCTATCTGTATCCAGCCCCAAAAGATCATAGTAATGGCCAGCCCTAATAAAGTTATAAGCATAAGACGATTACGAACGGTCATGTGACTTCCTTTTCCTGTCTATAGCATTGGCGATAAATCCATTCCTTGGAGCCACTTTCAAAACATTTCAGTTTGGTTAAGCTCAAGGCGGGCGAAAATTTCAACCACTGGAATACATAAAGTATTTCGAGGATTGGAATTTGAGCCCAACGCAGAGATCGGCCAAAATGGGGCGTTTTGAAACTGGCTCCTTGCTATTGCGGCAATTTAAATACTATGAATTTTAACTTACAGGAGGCAAGATTGCAATTTGATTTGACAAAAGATCAGAATAAAAAAACGGGGTACAAAGATATTCTTTGTACCCCGGAAAGATGATAACCTAAAAGCTATTTATTTGAAAACATGAACAGTTTAATTATTCGACAGCCGCTGTTGGTTCAGCTTCTTCAACAGGTTTTACTTCTTCTTTTGCAGCGGCTTTCTTTTTTGCATGGTGTTTTTTTGCTTTCTTATGGACTTTTTTGGGGGTCTTTGCTTTAACAGGTGTGGCAACTTCAGCTGCCGGAGCAGCCTGTTCTATTGCTACAGCCGGTTCTGCGGCAGGCTCAGTTTTGGTTGCCTCAGTAGCAAACGCAGAACTGCATAAAATAAATGATGTTGCGATCATTGATGCTAATAAACGTTTCATATTAAATCTCCTTTTTAAAAATTAATTAATGGTTTTGTTAAACTTTCAATTACGTTTCTACTTCTTTTGTAAGAAAATACATTTTTTATTATTCGAGCCACTTTCAAAACATTTCAGTTTGGTCAAGCTCAAGGCGGGGGAAAATTTCAACCACAGGAATACATAGAGTATTTCGAGGATTGGAATTTGAGCCCAACGCAGAGATCGGCCAAAATGGGGCGTTTTGAAACTGGCTCATTCGTTAGCTGGTGTTGGTTCTGCTTCTTCAACAGGTTTTATTTCTTTTTTTACAGCGGCTTTCTTTTTTGCATGGTGTTTTGCTTTCTTTTGCATTTTCATCACTCTTGCAGCTATATTCTTATCATCTTTGTTTATATAACTGATCTTCACTTTATCACCTATAGAAATACCAGAGCATGCTTTCTCCAGGGTAAATTCCATGGCCTCTGTTTTTCCTTTAACACGGCGGTCAATCTTGAGCATGCTATCGGAGAGTTCGGTAACTTTTCCAGTGGCGCTCATCTTTGTCTCTTTTCCCATTGATTTGACAGATATAGCAACCAATTCATCCTCAGTTACTGCTGCCGCAAACGAGGAAGCGCATAAAATAAAAAAAACTGCTGCCATCAGCAACAATAAACGTTTCATACGAAATCACCTCCTTCCTAATGATGCGAACGGGCTGCAATCTGAAGATTATTGCATTTTATTTCTTTATTCTTAAGCAATTGATATGCCAAAGGGGTCCAATCAGAATTGAGTTTGCTAACTATCCGGAAAGATAAAACATAAAATTATACTGCTGACAAAATCCAAAAGACCGGCAAAAAAAATGGGGGGGTTATTCCTCATAGGCTGGGGAATTTTTCACCTTTAAATCTTGAAACATCATGTTGAACTGAATCTCTATCCGCAAAGTGTGTAGGCTCAGGAAGTTCCCCGGAGGGGAACGATCACTCAAAATAAATATAATCAAAATACATTCGTGTCGGGGAGATTGATGTTATTTTAATGGCACCTTTTTTCCCGTTTGAGGTTTTTACTGCAAAAATGGTCCCCGGCAATACTCCCTGAAAATAATCACCATACCCTGAATCCGGAATACTGATTACCTGCGCCAGATCCGTATAACCGAACTGCGCCGTCATATCCAGCAGGCCGCCATCCCCGCTCAGGTCGTATGTTGCTATATTATTTTCCCAGTAAAAATCCGCACTGGTATTCGGCACCTCTCCCTGGGCGGCAAACGACCAGCCCATGCCGGAAATGGTCGCCTCCTCTACTGAACTTGTGCGTATGTCAACCGAGGATTTTGCCTGTCCGTATTCGATTTCAATGGGTTCTTCTACAGGAACGACCCTTCCGCCATCTTCAATAATCCGTCCGTCCGTAATGGTAACGGTGCCATATTCATTGGATACTCCAAAAGGTACATTTCCCTGCATTTCAACCAGTTTTATGTCGCCACCTGAAAAAACTTTGAAAATAAAATCCGTATTCTGCTTGTCAATAAGCCATTCCTGTCCCTGCCGGGAAATTTCAGCGCGCCTGTTCCAGTCAATATTAATTCTTATCTCACCCTGATCTCTGTAATAAATCGGTAGCCCACGGAAATAAATGTTGAAGCGAATATTTTTCAGGTTTCGAAAATCATCCTGCACGGATTGTTCAAGCAGCGTGTAGTTTTGCGCCGTTGTATTGTTTGATCGGAATGTTTGAGACACATTGCGCATTACTCCGTTCCTGTCTTTGTTTTCATATGCTTCGAAAATTGCAATCAGTGTCTGCTGCGCTTTATATTCCAATCCATTCTTTTCACCATCATCAACAGCCCCTTCGGTTGAAGAATATTCTTCATCATCATAAACGGCTTCTTTATTTTCTTCGGCTTCCTTTTTCTTCTGCAGTTCTTCTGAAAGCCGTATTTCTTCAAGCCTTGCTTCCGTATCTTTTTTCATTTGATCAATACTGTCGATCTGTTCATTAATCGCCTTTACATAGGCAGTATAAATGACACTGAGATTTGTAAGGAGAGTCTCAGCCTGGCGGATCTGTTCAGCTTTGGCGATGAATTCGGGAAGCTTTTTGAGGATGTGTTTATCGCTTTCCATTACGGCAATTGGAATCATGTTTACCAGTACGGCTTCCTGAAATTTTACATCACAGGGTATTGAATCAATAGAATAGGCAGCATTTTGTTCTTCTCCAAAATAATGTGTGGCAAGGGTCGTTGCCTGATCCTTGTAATTTTTTAAAGATATGTTTTTGTTTTCAAGATCATACTGTTCCTGTTTTATCTTGTATCCCAGAAAATCAAAAGCATCATATTTTTCGTTTTCATTACTTGCCGTAACAAAATAGCCCTTGTAGTCGTTCCATCCTTCCAATAGGGATGTCTTGTCAGCGGACGTATTGTCCTCACCTTCCATGACAATTGCCGAATCATATCCCAGTGCCGTATCGCTTGCGATACCAATGCCCTTTACGAGTTCCTGGGATGCTTCCAATATCCTTTTAAGCCTGCCATCCTTTTGCCGGGAAATCTCTTTTGAGACCTTTTGTAGTTGTTCCGTTATTTTGGCTATGTCCTCTTCATAGGACTGCAATTTATCTTTTTCTGTGTTTAGTATGGAGAGTATCCGCTGCTGCCCCTCTTCATCATAACTAATATCCTTGGTTTTTTCCGTTACTTCCTCCATATATCGGCCCACCGCTTTAGTAATTTGATTTTTTGTTTCATCAAGCATATTCATGCTTTGTGAAAATCCTTTCAGCATCTCATCCAGCGTGGCGCTCTTTGCCAGATATCGGGGATACAAAAAAACTGAATCTTTGATGTGATTGTGTATATCCAGGATTTCCTTTTCCCTCTGGCTGAACTTGTTGGGAATAGTGACATAACAGGCTTTTTGCGGCCTGGGCAGCGGGTCATCGGTTACATAAGTATTGATTTTGAGTTCCTCGGAAAGCTTGTCGACCTCTTCCGAATATTTTTTGAGCAGGGCCTGCCGGTGATTGGCCTGGTCAATCATTTTCCGGATCATTTTTTTATAATTTGCGTCCATATCAACTGCCGCAAGATCAAGACTAAACAGGGGTAGCATTTTGTCCTCATCCGCTACGCATGCAGCTTTTAATTTTTTTGCCAGGCTCCGGTGTTCCTGTAAGAATGAAACAAGATTTTCCTTTTGTTTTTGATAGGGGAGTGTATATTTTGAAAGCTGATAATAGACGTTGGAATACCCGTCTTTCTTGTTTTTTATTATATTTTGTTTAAGAGTATCCTCCACATGCTTTTTATAAGTTTCAGCTGCCTTATCGGCATTGTCGGAACCGTCGATATTTATCGCAAATCTTTCATATGCTTCAACAGGCCATTTTTCATGCTGCTCTTTCACCATGTCCCAATCAATATGTTTGGCAGCTTCCTCTGCTGTGGAATATTTATGAGGACTACTTCTTTCCTCCTTGATTGAATTATTTTGCGTGGGATAATATAATACCGCCCAGGGCCCACCTGCCAAATAAGCCCGTCTTTTGGCCTCAGCAAGAATAATATCATAAGGACGCTTATCTGTGGAAGGGGAATATTCTACGGTAGGCGCAACATCAATCTTATATGTATATCGTGCAGACCAGGTCAAAAACTGCGTGCCTTTTATTTCAAAAATATTCAACCCGAGAGATTCAAACGCCTTCAGCAACCCTTCTGTAGCCACTTTATCATAATATGCAATAAGACTCTCAGCTACCGCAGGTGTAGCATTGGGCATAACCGTACGATAATCTTCTTTCATCTGTTTACGCACTTTTTCTAAGAGCTCATCAAATGAAGCGGCATCTGCCAGATGTTCCTTGGCGGGTTTCAGATCATCCTTGATCTTATCCGCAATGATCTTCGGCACGGTTCTTCCTTCCGTGTTGATCTTGTTGATCTCATCGGAAGTAAGGCTGGATTGTGTGTTTGCTTTTACCGACTCCTGGCGATTTTTCTCTTCCGTATTTTTTTCAGATGCAACATCAAGGATTGTTTCAAGATTGGCAACGACTGTGCCGGCTTTATCTGATACAGTACCGGATGTCCCATTGTTTACCGGCGTATCCTGATTTGCAGCCAGGAATGCAAGCTCCTTACTTTTTTCCTGATCTACCTGTTTTTCCACAAGCAGACGTTCAGCCTCGGTCATGCGCGCATTTCTGCTTCTTATCTGTTTGAGGATGCTATCATAAAGCTCCATTGCTTCTTGTCTTTTTTTGGGGTCCTTATCAGATGTCCGATATATCACAAACCATTTTTTTGCAGTGTGTTTTATTACCTCAGGATCGGGAAACTTGGCATCTCCCGGTTTTTTATTCCGGCTTTTTACCCGAAGCATCTTAAAGTATGGAAGGTTTTCAAATTCACGTTTAAATACTTCATTTTCAAATTCAGAATAGGCCAGTTCCAGCTTGGCATTTAAATTATTTAGATTCTTTGTCAAGTAATTAGCGGCATTTTGCCTCTGAGTGCTGACCTCCTTAACAAGGTCGTCATATCTCGTCAAAAACGAAATCACAATTTGATTAGCGATGTCTTTCTTTTTTCTATCTATTTCATCTCCACTCATGTCATAGAATTTGAGCTTTGATTCATTTTGAAGAATAGCACCTGCAACAACATCCAATTTATTATCATCCGTTAATTCAGAAATTCTTGTTTTGCCTTTTGTGCCCCTGCCTGCTTTTCCCAGAAAGCTCTCCAGCATCCATTTCACGTCCTGCTTACGGGCATAGTCCAGGGCATACTTAAAATAGGCTATCTGTAACTGTATAGGCACCGTGACGCCGGCGTTGGTCAGACCTTTAACCCCATTTGCAATGACACCCTCGATCATCCTGTCCGTGGTATAGTCATAAAGCTTATCGACAAAGGGTACCAATGCTTCTGATGTAAAGCCCTTTTCACTGATGCTCATGGTAACGCCGGTTAATAAATTACCATTGGAAATAAGTCCGGAGACTTCCTCATTGCCGGCAAAGGCAGCTGTGATCAATACAGCAACATTTTCCGCCACGGCTTTATAACAAACCTGCTGAGTAAACAGCTCATCCATGGAATCTTCTACATCATTCATAGACAGAGCCCATGAAACATGGGGTGCGAAAGCCATGAAACAAAAAATGAGTGTGAAAAGAAGTTTTTTAACGCTGATTTTGATCATTTTATACTCCTAAATGTCAGGTTCTTTATCTCTTTATAGGGTGCAACTAAAAAGAGGGGCAGTATTTAGAATTTGAATCTGCAACTGGCTGTTCCGATTTTTTCTCTGTATTCCCGGTTACTATCATCATGACGATTGTCTCTGTCTTCATATTTTATATTAAAATCTATGCCGAATCTGTTTTCAGGCTGTGCCGTTAATTCAAAAAACCAACCTACCTTTGATGAATCTGATGATGTCGCCGCTCTGTTATTGTCTGCAATTGAGAGTCCCCCATTAAAAATAAGAAAGCGATTATAATCAAGTCTTGTATTAAATCGCAGATGGTTGAATATATCCGTATCGTTTGAATATGTATACTTGTCCCGGCACAGAGAATATGTTAATGATGGCCATAGCTTAATTTGCCAGCCCAGGCCCATTTCACGCAGACCGGCACTTAAAGAAACCATATCCCTTTTTGAATCTGTTGTTTTATCCGCCTTGTTTTCAAACTCCTCGTATTCACCGGTAATGCTCATATACACTTTCTTTAAGGAATATCGACCGGTGGCGGTATAGGTGTTCCTGTAATTTCTGGGGTCATGAGTTGCGGAATCTATATAATTATATCTGTAAAGAAATTCCAATGAAAGCTCTTTAGTGGGTAATAAAGTTACCGATAAATGAGGCATATAAGACCTCTGCGTATTTTCCAGCTGGCCCTTCAGGTTGTTGCGGTAAGTTTTGTACCCTCCTCTCAGTTGTAGCCAATTATAAATATTATAATTTAAATTAGTCCTGAAAAGTTGCTGATCAACCGGGGCAGAACCGGCATTAGTATGGAAATCCGGCTGTACTTTTTCATATCCCACATCAAAACGCAAACCGTTTATCAGTGTCCCAATAATACTGCTTCTAAAAGCCCAGTCGTTTCGTGTGGAAACCGAAGAATCATCTTTATCATCGTTAAACCGGCTCGTTGCTGCCTCTGCGTCAACAGCTATTCTTTTTATTTTCCATAATGAGTTTTTTTGGAATTTAGCGTTAATGCTGTAAACGTAGTTCTCATCAGGGCTGAAATTATTGCCTGCGGGGAGGTCATCATTATCGATACTTCCCGTATCATCCCAGTTTTTGCTGAAATTCAAACCGATAACCGCTCCTTTGTTTACAGAACCGGCCTCAAGTCTTCCTCCCATCACATATCTGGCATAATGCTCGGAAGAAATAGCCCGCTTTGAACGCGAAATAACAAAAAGCGGTTTTATATAGTACGAAGGACTGAAATTAAATTGATATGAGCCCTGAAGCCCCTCAAGATTGCTCGTTAAGGAATAGCGGGAAAAATTGCTGTAAATATCGCCAAATTCTACGCGAAAAAGCTTTGGTTTTCCTATTTTTGTATAAAATTTTAAAAGATGGGTATCTTTCTCATCTACCAGAGGATCATCTGTATTCCTGAAATTTATCAGCCATTCAAAATCGCATCCGTTTAATATTTTTTCTCTATTGGCAATCGTAAAATCACTGCTATAAAAAGTGCCATTTTGCAAGATAGATTGGTTTTCATTGCCACTTATGGAAATATCATATACTTTACTCTCTACATCCGTCTTGAGCCCTTTCAAACCATAGACGTTTAATGCTTCCGAAGGTAAAGGAAATAATGGCAATGAAAAAAGAGAAAAAAGCGCTAGTATAATCACCTTTGAGCGAAACGTTATAATGTTCATTATAGTCCTGATTGTAATTATAATTTAATGATATGTAATTGCAATTTATAAACCTTTAAATATAAATTAGCATAAAATATGCCAAAAAAAGGTAACTAGTACTTTATCTTATAATTGGTTTTTATTTACATACCCGAAAGTACTTGGGGTGTATGGCAAACAAATTGGATGGAAGAAAATATATATATTTATTACAGTAATATAAATTATAGTAGTCGTTTGGGTTTCGTAATTTTAAGAAAGAAATAATGATTGGTAATTGAAACATTCTGTAAAATATCCACAAATGCATCAGGTTCAGGCTGCATCAGCATTTGCAGAAATGAATGTCAATTTTTATACGAACGTCAAGTCTTTGACTATAGTACTCAGGCAATTTTGAAAAGTATTCGTACTCGAAAAGAAGGGTGGAGCGAAAAGTACTTAACTCAGAATTCAATACTTCCGGGTGTTCTCGGAAAAGGTATTACATCGCGTATGTTTTTAATTCCTGTTACAAGCATAAGGAGCCGTTCAAAGCCCAGTCCGAAACCACTGTGTTCAACAGTGCCGTAACGCCGTGAATCAAGATACCACCAGTAATTTTCCTTCAACAATCCGCATTCATCCATTCTTTGCTCCAGAACATCAAGGCGCTCCTCACGCTGGCTGCCGCCTATTAATTCTCCTATGCCCGGCACAAGAATATCCATTGCGGCAACCGTTTTATCATCATCGTTTACCCTCATATAAAACGGTTTTATGCTTTTAGGATAGTTATACAAAATTACCGGTTTTTTAAAATACTGCCCGGCAAGATAATTTTCATGCTCTGCCTGTAAGTCTTTTCCGAATGAAACTTCATATTCAAATTTTTCTTTTGACGCTGTTAATATTTTTACAGCTTCTTCATATGGCAGTCGTATAAAATCCGATGAGGATATATTTTCGAGATTACTGATTAGTTCCTTATCAACAAATTTTCCAAACAATTCTATGTCATCCTTGCATTCTTTTAAAGTGTAATCTACCAGATATTTAATTGTTTGTTCGCCAAGATCCATATCTTCATTTATATCGCAAAAAACCATCTCAGGCTCTATCATCCAGAATTCAGCCGCATGTCTTCTTGTGTTTGAGTTTTCAGCTCTAAAAGTTGGCCCGAATGTATAGACATCTCCAAGAGAAAGGGCAAGCATCTCTGCGGACAACTGACCGGATACAGTAAGATTTGCAGGCTTTCCGAAAAAATCCTGAGTGCAGTCAAATTGATTGTTGGTTTTTATAGATTTTTCAGGATCTGCGACTGTAACTTTAAACATTTCGCCTGCGCCCTCACAGTCCGAACCTGTGATAATAGGCGTGTGTATATATTTAAATCCTTTATCCCTGAAAAACTTGTGTACGGCAAAAGATAATTCCGATCTTATACGAAATACGGCACCGTATTTATTTGTACGGGGGCGCAAATGTGCTATTGTACGCAAATATTCATCTGTATGGCGTTTTTTCTGTAAAGGATATGAATCGGAAGCTATGCTGATTATTTCAAATCCGTTTGCCAGAATCTCCCATTTCTGCCCGCTTCCTTTTGATTCGACAAGATCTCCATATACAGTTACCGCCGAACCTATGGAAAGCTTTTTTATCTCGCTGTAATTGCTAAGATTATCTTCCGCTATTATCTGAATATTTTTCAAACATGAGCCATCGTTTATTTCAATAAAAGAAAAGGAGGAAGAATCACGCTTTGTTCTTACCCACCCGCTAATAATGACACCCTTGAGCGAACCATCGGAATTCATTAAAGATAAAATTTTACATTTTTTCATAATAACACCCAATAAAAATAATTAATTAACACCTTAAATCTGATAATAACCCAACTTCTTCACTTATAAGATAAATAAAATATGGCATAATACAAATAAAAAGTCTAATTTTTAACTGTAGCGATTTATTATTGACATAAGTTTTTATTAGTTTTATGCAAATTAACGGTAAATTTATATAATTGTTATTATACTTTCCGGAAGTTTTACCCTGAATAATAACTATCCCTGATCTTTGCAAATGGAGTATGAGTTATGAATAAGTTTAAAGGCTACTTGATTTCGTTTTTTGCTATTTTGTTTATTTTAGGAGTGACTGTAAATATCGGTGCTGCTGGAAACCTTTTGGAAAAAGGCATTGCGGAATACAAAGCCGAAAATTATGAAGAGTCTCTCGTTATTTTAATTGAGGCAAGAAACCAGCAGCCGGAATCTTCGGTTGCCGCCTTTTATACCGGTCTTGCCTTTAAACAGGTCGGAAACCTCGATGAAGCACAAAAGCACTTAAAAGATGCGATCAGGCTGACTCCTCCCGTAGTTGAAGCTTATACGAATCTTATTGAGATATTATACAACCTCAACAAGATTGAAGAAGCAAAGAAGCTGATAGAAAAAGCTGAAAAAGAAAATATCAAACCCTCTCATATCGCCTTTCTAAAGGGCTTAATCTTTGCAAAAGAGGGCGATGCTGAAGCTGCTATAAAATCTTTTCAAAAGGCAAAAACTCTTGATGCTTCAATTTCCCAGGCAGCGGATTTCCAGATTGCCTTGGCTCATGCAAAAAAGGGAAAATTCAAAACGGCAAGAGAAAGCCTGAAAGCTATTGTAGAAGTTGATCCTGCATCCGAGCTTGCGTCCTTTGCAAAGGAATATGAAAAATCAATTGATAAGACTCTTGCGTTACACAAAACATGGAATTTTTCCATAGGGGCGGCATATCAGTTTGACGACAATCCTGTGTCGGCGGACGGTGCCATTGTATCAAAATCGGAAGACAGCAGTATGGTAAATACCTTCAGGGCGAGCTATAATCCCTATATGGAAGGGCCGTGGACTTTCGGAAGCATAATAAATTTCTATGCAAATACCTATGATACAACAGACGAACTTAACGTCATCAATCCATCCATATCTTTGATTCCCGGGTATAACTTCAAGAACGGAATTTTATCCGTGCCGGTATCATATAACCATACATGGCTGCATGACCATAAATATATGAGCCTGGCTTCCGCAAAACCAACATTGAACATAATGATGGTTCCGGGCCACATAGCCCAGTTTTCCGTGGGATTCAGCAACAGGGAAATGCTAAAACCGCCGTTGATGAAAGAAGAAGACAGGGACGGCGAAATATACAACGCCGGAGCAGGCTATATTTATCCGTTTGCAAATAATAAGGGGATGTTTAATCTTCGCTACGAATATTCAAAGACCTTTACAGAGGGCATAAACTGGGAAAACTACGGAAACAGACTCAGTGCCGGCATGCTCTTTCCTGTAAAACATAATGTAAATCTGATGCTCTCTGGCGATATTTTTATCCAAAGATTCAATAACGAGCATACAACATTCAATTTAAGAAGAAAAGATAAGGTCTATTCATGTTCTGCCGGAATAATATGGGAAATGGTCAAGGGTTTAAATGTCAACCTGCAGTATTATGTAACAAGGACCGATTCCAATATCACGATCTATGATTACAAAAGAAACATCTTTACGGCTGGTCTGGAATACAGGTTTTAGGCTGTTAGCCTTAGGATCATCCGATTTTACGGAGGTATATTATAATGTTAAAGAACTATAAAAACAATAAATCGATTTGTCGGTACAGCCATACAGCCGGAATAATGCTGTCTGTTTTTTTATTTATCATATTTTGCCTTCTGCCGGCGGGAGCACAGGCATCGGCTGAATCAACCGGTAAATTTACCTATGTAAAAGGAAGAGTTGATGTGCTCAGAGGCGGTAAACTGCCGGCAGAACCGGTCAGGGTGGGAACCCCTGTTTATGTTAAGGATGCGGTAAGAACTAAAAGCAGGTCAAAGGCCAGAATCAGATTTAATGACGGAAATATTGTAAGCCTTGCTGGCCGGACAAGGGTGGATATAAGCGATTATGTTTCAGAAAGCTCGGGCGTATTGAATTTGGTAAGAGGCAAAGTGCGTTCCGTTGTTTCGTTTCTTTCAAAGAGAATTTCCAGATCGCCAACAAGATTTGAAGTCCGAACGTCAAATGCAATAGCCGGGGTCAGAGGCACTGATTATATTGTGTTTTATGAAAATGCTATGACCGGAGTTCTTGTTAATAAAGGGACGGTAGAAACATACAACCCACAGTTTCCCGATGATGTCGTAAATATTACTGCCGGTCAGATCACAACCGTATCTAAAGGCAAACGGCCCGCTCCTCCAAGACCCGCAACAGACTCCGAAACAGACAGGCATTCCGGGGATACTGCTCCTGTTGATGATGATTCGGATAAAAAAGATGACTCAACGGATACGGGAGATACGGATGTCAAAGATGATTCAACCGGGGATACGGATAGCGGAGCTTCGGATGCCGGAGATACCGGTTCAACAGAGCCAGGCACAGCTGATGCTGATAGCTTTGCCACTCAAGTAAATGCTTTTTCTGAAATGCCACCTGTGCCCGGAGATGTATTATCTCCTCTGACAATAGCAACTAATCCACCCGACCCGATTGTTCCTGTGTCGGATCCTCCTCCTGTATCAGAAACACAACCCGAAGCATTAACAGACACAGAGCCAACCCCAACCACAACCGGCGGAACCTTTATTACAGATCAAATATTCCGGTCTGTTTCCGGCACTTATTATGAGACTGAATATGCTCAGACAGTTAGCGGAATACGGTATCATTATGATGCCGAATATATACAGAGTCCCGACGGTATGGGTATGGGATTTGCTGACAATGGATATGCCGGATTTGAAATGCTGTATTTTCCCGATGGCACAAGTGTAAAAAGTGATCATGACGTGACAACCAAATACAGTTCATGGAACATTACAAGCATAGAGGAACTCAGACCCTTTCCAGCAAACAGCATATGGGACCCGGGCAGCGAGAATTTTGAAATCAACTGGTATTCTGAAATGGCGATTGATGTTCTGGCGCAGAGGCCTTATGACCTGTTCAGCGGCAGCTTTGCGAGTACGGGCTATCCATGGGATAGTACGGCAGCGCCATTTACAATGGGCGGCACATACTCACCTTATAATGGTGATTATTCAAAACCGGACATTTACTTTTCGCGACTGTCAGGTAAATTTGTAACCCCGGCAGGAACCGTAAATGGCGCGTATATTGCGGATACCGGAGGATTTTTATCTGCTGTTCGAGGGGCGAAAGGACTTTTTTACGGCATTTATATAGGCCAGGACAATACTAAAGCCGGCGTTTTTAAAGGATTGTATGAAGGCAGTCTGAGTACATCCAATGGCACATGGAATACAAGCGGAACATTATCTTCTACTGTATGTAATGATAATTTCGCAGCAAATGCCTATGGCATTACACAAGCCAACTTGAATTCAAATGTGATGGAAGGTAGCCTTTTTACCTGGCTGGACGGATCTTTTACAAACAATGGCTCCCCTGTAGCCGGATCTTTTATCGGCTCTATGGATATGTACGGCAAGACTCTCAGCATAAAGGGTGAAAACTGGGGAATTTACCAGATTCCGATATGGGTTGGCGGCTATGGCATACCGGCGGCCGGATATACGGATTTCACAGTTTATGCCAGCGGCTGGGGTGAAATAGGATATTATAAGGATTCTTCAAATACCTGGCAGCCTGATTTCGGATACTGGTTTGTCCCGATAAACGGCACCGCCAATAATGGGGTAATTACAGGTTCCGGAAATGGCGGCAAGTTTATCACAAAAACCAAACTGGGTAATATTTCTGCCGATCTTCTTGGAATAGGTAATACACTGGCTAATCCCGATACCTTTTATTCATGGCAGGGCGATCTTGCAGGAGCCTGGGAAGCTGAAGCATCGCTTACTTTTTTCAGCAAGTTTGATACAAAGACCAGACGATATAAATCTCAATACAATGCAAGCTATTATGAAAGCCCGACAAGACATTATTGGTATTGGTATTCCAATAATGATAAGGAGGGAACCATTTATTTTCATGACGGCACAATTTTAAAGAAAAGGGAATATAATCTGGATGAAGGGCCTTTAGGCAAAGCGATGTGGACTGAATTTTCCTATAACACCTCATCAGAACAATGGGTAGCATACTCAACCGGCACAGATTATCCATCAACTTTTAATGATACATTTTTTAATAATTTAGCCGGCCAGATGGGATTTCCTTCAACAGCTTCAACACATTCATATTATTATGACTATTGGGATTCGATTGTAGCATATATGGGAGGTACAGGTGATCTGTGGTCGGCAACATCAGGCTCGCCTGCAGCATTTTATCTGGGAGGGGAATATGAAAACGATCAATATAAACCAACCGTATTTGCAGCTTATATAGACAGCTATAATGCGATAAACGGTACTCATACTACATTAGACGGCAAAGGCGCTTACAAGGGTTTTGTTAGCGGGTATACTATAGATGATTCAGTAACGGGCATTATATATGCCACATTTGTTTATAAAGAAGGAACGCAAAACAAGGCGGGTATATTAATCGGCAGTTTTGCCGGCACAGCTTATAAAGATCCTGAAGCATGGTATGGTGAGGGCGGACTTTATCCTGTATATATAGATAATACTACTATTGCTCCCGAATCCCTTATGGGTAATATCTGGGAAAGTACGGACATTGTTTCAGGTACAGGCTATTTCAAAATACAGGGAGGCCCGGCAGAACCTGTAGTTAATACCGGAATGCCCCCCTCCTTTGATGAAGCAAAAAGCATTTATTTTTATTCCGGTTCCAGGCTATGGCAAATAAATTATTCACTGTCGGGTGGGGCATATAACGGAATTAATTACACCGATTCATGGACTTCATCTACACTGCTTGAAAGCAATTCCTTATATTATTCTCCCGCAGCCCCCGATGTCAGGGTGATTGCCGGAAACGATACTATTGGATCCAAATGGTCGGACAATGAAATAAAGGGCAAGTATTACGGATATGTCGCAGCATATGAACCGGGGGATTATCCGTTTACAGTTATTCAGGTTGGCAATGTACGGGGCACATTTGACCCTACCAATTACACATGTCAGACCGTTGCTATGGGTATAGGATTTGAAACATCGGCTTTTCTTACGATGGCTGCGGATATGACCCCCGGAGGAGGAAATGACAAACTAAAGCAATTAGGCATCCCGTCTGTTGAGGTCGGAAATGCAACAATGACAGGCAGTGGTAATAATATGAATATCACCATGGAGAAGGTCGCATTTTTTGCTTCAAACAGCGGTGAGCCACCAAAGATATGGGCGTGCGGCAATGGAACCGACAGCTATGTAATGGGAACATATACGGCAGCACCTGTTATAGGAACCGGCATACCTATATCCGGGGGCGGTTTGACTGCAACATTTACTCCCAAAGTATGGGATACAACGAATAAAGTCTGGATGTCCACTATTGATAACGGCACAGGCGGATTCAATGGTTCTACCAGCTTTAGGGGAGCAGGAGCAGGAAAAATAGACTCTCCGTCTTCAGGTGTAATAACAGGAACTGCTTCAGGAACTGCAAAATAGGATCGGGACTAACTCTTGCTTTTGTACAAAACCGCTTTTAAAAAAAAGTGGTTCAATTCAAGTCTGAAAATAAGCCTCCTTGAAAGGCATGTTTTAACTGGAAATAGTAAAAACTCTATAGCCTAAATCAAGGAGGCAGCTCTATAATTACCGATCAAGATTCTTTCCTCTGATCAATTTTGAAATTACCGTCAGATGTTTCTTTATTATTTATTCAATGTCATATATAGAATTCTTTGTGTTTTCCTTCCTGCCTTCCGGCAGGTTTCTTTTTTTCAAGGGTAATAAAAATTATGATCGAAAAAATTATTGACAATATTTTGTCGCAAGTTGAACAACCAAGCCGCTATCTGGGTTCTGAAGTTAATACTGTAAGAAAAGATTACAAAAAATTATCATTTTCCGTTGCACTTGCCTTTCCTGATTTATATGAAGTAGGCACTTCTCATTTTGGGCTTCAAATTTTATATCACATTTTAAACAGCCATAAAAACATCGCTGCCGAAAGAGTGTTTACCCCGGCTGTCGACTTTGAAGCTTATCTCAGAGCTTCAAATACGCCTCTGTTTTCGCTTGAGACACGAAGGCCACTTGATAAATTTGATATGATTGGTTTCAGTCTCCTTTATGAACTGAATTTTACAAATATACTTACAATGCTCGATCTTGCAAATATTCCCTTTTATTCAAACCAGAGGGATATTTCTCATCCTTTTATAATTGCCGGAGGACCTTGTACATCCAATCCGGAAACTGTATCCAAAATATTTGATGCAATTGTGATAGGAGATGGTGAGACAGTAATTGTTGAAATGTCAAATGCCTGGATAAAATGGAAAGAAGCTTTGTCTAAAGATAAGGAAGAGCTCTTAAAATCCTGGTCCCGGATTGAAGGAGTTTATATACCTTCATTTTTTAAAGAAAGATTTGATGAAAACGGATTTCAGATTTTATCTCCGAAATTTTCTGATTATTCAAAAATTACCCGAACAATAATTAAAGATCTTAATGATGCCCCCTTTCCTGATAAACCTGTAATACCATACGGCAGGCCGATTCATGACCGGCTTCGTATTGAGATTGCAAGAGGATGTTCACGAGGATGCAGATTCTGCCAGGCAGGAATGATTTACAGGCCGGTTCGTGAACGATCTCTTGAAAACATCATTAATATCTCCAATCAGTCTATTGCTTCAACCGGCTATGAAGATGTTTCTTTGTTGTCTTTGAGTACGGGAGATTATTGCTCATTAAATCCTCTTCTTGAAAAATTGATGGCAATATATGAAGCAGAGCATATTGCCGTATCTTTACCTTCTCTTCGTGCAGGTTCACTTACTCCTGAACTTATAAATCATATAAAAAAAGTAAGAAAAACCGGTTTTACTATAGCACCTGAGGCCGGAAGCCAGCGTCTAAGAAATGTTATTAATAAAAACATTGACGAAGAAGATATTTTCAGTTCCGTTAATACGGCATTAAACATGGGATGGAAGACAATAAAGCTTTATTTTATGATCGGCCTTCCAACTGAAACAGATGATGATATAAAAGAGCTTATAGAACTTGTTTATAAGCTTAGAAAAAGCAGGATCAATAAGAATAGTGCGATCAATGTAAGTGTTTCAACATTTATCCCAAAAGCACATACTCCTTTTCAGTGGTGTCCTCAGATATCTTTGGAAGAATCGGAAGAAAAGATCAAACTGATCAAAAACAAACTTGATGTTTCAGGAATTAATTTCAAATGGCAAAACCCTAAAGTAAGCTTTCTCGAGGGATTATGGGCGCGTGGGGACAGAAGGCTTAACAGCCTGCTTATCACCGCCTACGAAAAAGGATGCAGATTCGATGGCTGGAGCGACAAATTCAGGTATGGATTGTGGGAAGAAGCCATATCATCTGCCGGTATTGACCCTGCTTTTTATCTTTCCAGAAAAAGGACGATATCAGAACCTTTGCCCTGGGATCATATTGATGCAAGAGTTACTAAGGATTTTTTAATAAGTGAATTTGATAAAGCCTTGTTTGCAAAAACTTCCGATAATTGCAAAACTTTTTGTAACAGCTGCGGTGTATGTGATTTTGCCGGTATTGAGCCAATGTTTTGCGAAAACAATAATGAAACAATAAATATAAACCCCAAAATAAGTAAACCGGAAAAAAGATTTTATAAAAAATTAATAATTACTTTCCACAAAAAAGATGCGGCAAGATTTTTTGGTCATCTTGAGATGATCAACATATTTTTACGGGCAATCAGGCGAAGCGCAATTCAAGTTGCTTATTCGGAAGGTTTCCACCCCATGCCTAAAATATCCTTTGAAGACACACTGCCCATAGGCATGGAAAGTCTTTGCGAAACATTATACATAGCAGTTACTGCCGATACTGACCCATTTTTAATAATAGAAAAACTAAACAAACAACTTCCGCAGGGATTATCTGTTTTGCATTGCGAACATAATCAAAAGCCAAAAAACAAAAACCTTAATACCGCACTGCATGAATATGAAGTTATATTGAACTCGGGAAATTTTGATAAATACAGCCTGGAATTATTCGAGAAGGAATCAGAGGCTTTTATAGAACGCAAAAATAAAAAAGGAGTTGTAAAAAAGATTGATTTAAAAGAAGTTATAAACTGCATAGATTTGCTATCTCCAACCGGTCTTAAAATGGTATTATTATCCGGTCCAGGTACAATAGTAAGACCAATTGAGGTTATTAAAAATATTTTTGATCTTTCCGAAGAAAATTTAAAAACGGCACGTATAGTAAAAATTTCCGTTGTATGATATGGTTTTAACAAAATTATATGAAGCTAACAAAAAGGGTGGGTTATTATGTATAAGAAGATTGTTGTAAATGTCTGTGAGCATGAAACAAGGGTAGCCCTTCTTGAAGACGGAACCATTGCGGAATTTTTTATTGAACGGGGAAACATTTCCGATATAGCCGGAAACATTTATAAAGGAAGAGTGCAAAGAGTGTTGCCGGGAATGCAGGCTGCTTTTATCGATATAGGCATTAACCAGGCTGCTTTTATATATGTCGATGATCTGAATGTGAATAGTTTCGATGAGCTTAACCCTTTTAATTCCGATGAATTACAAACAGAAGACAACGCAAATTTGCACCATGAATCAGCTCATCCTTTTAAGAAAAATCATGATATTAAAATTGGAGATCTAATTACTGAAGGCCAGGAAGTGCTGGCCCAGGTTGCGAAGCCGCCTATCGGCACCAAAGGCGCGCGTGCTACTTCCTACGCAACACTTCCGGGAAGATTTTTAGTACTTATGCCGAATTCGGATCATATCGGGATATCCAGGCGTATAGAGAATGAAACGGAAAGAACCCGTTTGAAAGAAATGGTTATTTCTTTAAGAAAAGATCATTTCGGATATATTGTAAGAACTGCTGCTGAAGGAATTCAGGAAGAAAGTCTTCTAAATGAAATGAGCTTTCTTATTAACATATGGAAGAATGTTCAGGAAAAATACCAAAAGACTTCAGCCCCGTCATTGCTTCACAAGGAACTTACAGTTTGCCTGCGCGCCGCCAGAGATCTTCTGATGCACGAAGCGGAAAAAATGATAATTGATTCACGTCCCGATTATGAATCGGTTCTTTCATTCCTTGATACTTTCATGCCTAGCCTAAAAAGTTCGGTAGAGCTTTATGAAGGTCATGAGCCTATTTTTGATGCATATAATCTTGAAGGGGATATTTCACGTGCCATAAGAAGAAAGATCTGGTTAAAATCCGGTGGTTATATAGTAATTGAGCATACGGAAGCCCTTGTTGCAATTGACGTAAACACAGGTCGTTATGTAGGAAAACATAATCTGGAAGAAACTATATTAAAGACCAACCTTGAAGCTGTAAAAGAAATTGCTTACCAGATACGTTTAAGGGATATAGGTGGTATAATAATAATTGATTTTATCGACATGGAAAAAAAGCAAAACCAGGAAAAAGTATTTAACGCTTTTAAGGAGGCTCTATCTAAAGATAAAAGCAAAACGAATATTTTGCCTATTTCGGAAATGGGATTAATACAAATGACAAGAAAAAGGATTAGATCCCCATTGATACAGGCTCTTTCCGAACCTTGTTTCTACTGTGAGGGAGAAGGGAAGCTTTTATCCAAGCAAACTATTTGTTATAATATTTACAGAGAAATTCAAAGGGAATCTCTTGATATGGCCGGCAGCAAAGTTGCTTTACATGTTCACCCGGAAATAGCAGAGCTTCTTCATGTGGAAGAAAGCCATCTTATAAGCTCACTTGAAAAAATGATAGGAAGACAAATTGTAATATATCCGGAACATGAATATCATTTACAGGAATTTGAAATAGTTGAAATATTATAGACTCTTAACGCAGAGTTTATAATGGGGCTTGATTTTTTGCAGCTTTTAAGTTAACTAAACAATTTTTTATCAGCAGCACTATTGGCTGTTTTGTAGTTTTAGGGTATATTTTTTTAAAACATAATTGTTGTTTGTATTTGTGTAAGTGATCAATCCTGGTTTTATAGCAATTGGCATAGCCGGGGAAAAATCGGAGGGTATTTTGAATTTTAATCCCTGTTTAAAACATAAAACTGTGCGTAAAACCGTGAGCAAATTTGTTGAGACAGAACTTGGCCCTATTGCTCATGAAATTGATCAGAATGCGCGTTTCCCAGTGGAAGTAGTCGAAAAAATGCGGGCATTAAATTTTTTCGGCCTTCAGGTTCCAAGAAAATACGGTGGAGCCGAGATGGACAGTATCAGTTATGCAATTGTTATCGAGGAGATATCACGTGTTTGTGCTGCCATGGGGCTTTGCATAACTGTTCATAACAGTGTGGGAACTAATCCCATTGCACAATTTGGAACCAAAGAACAAAAAGAAAAATTTTTACCGCCACTTGCAAGCGGAGAAATAATTGGTGCTTTTTGCCTTACCGAAGCAAACGCAGGTTCTGATGCAGGTGGAGTTGAAACCACTGCAGTTGAAGACGGCGATGATTATGTTATTAACGGCACCAAAATATTTGTTACAAATGGTGGAATCTGCGGTTCAGCTCTTATTTTCGCTATAACCGATTCGGAAAATCAGCGCAGTACAAGCAGCGTGCTAATAGCAGAAAAAAATACGCCCGGATTTTTTGTAGGAGAAATTGAAGACTTGTGCGGTATGCGGGCTAATCCTGTTTCTTCTCTGTTTTTTGAGGATTGCCGGGTTCCAAAAAGCAATTTGCTCGGACGCAAAGGAGATGGTCTGAAGATCGGACTTTCTACACTTGATTCAGGCCGTATAGGCATCGCCGCCCAGGCTTTGGGCATAGCACAGGCAGCTTTTGATGATGCTCTTAAATATTCAAAAGAACGGCAACAATTTAAAAAACCGTTAAGTAATTTCCAGACTATTCAAAATTATCTTGCGGACATGGCAACCGAAATTGATGCCGCCCGTTTACTCTTATACAGAGCCTGTGTTTTTAAAGATTCAGGAAAGGCTTTTGGTGCAGAAGCTGCAATGGCTAAATTATATTGCAGTACGCTGGCTTCACGTGTAACCGGCCTTGCTGTCCAGATTCATGGCGGATATGGTTACAGTAAAGAATATGATGTGGAACGCTATTTCAGGGATGCAAAAGTTACTGAGATTTATGAAGGAACCAGCGAAGTGCAGCGCATGGTAATAGCGCGTTCTTTGCTTTCAAAACCAACGTAGAGAAGAAAATGTTAAAATTGATTGTATGCATAAAACAGGTGCCTATGGTATCGGAACTAAATTGGGATCCGCGTACAGGTACCTTGAAGAGAGATCTGGCGGAAGGCATGATGAATCCGGCCTGCCATCATGCTCTTGAAGCGGCATTGCGCTTAAAAGATTTACATGGCGGTCATATAACTGCTATTACAATGGGCCCTCCGATGGCGGAAGAAGTACTCAGAGAAGCCATGGCAATTGGTGCTGATCGCTGCATACTGCTTACTGACAAGCGTTTGGCAGGAGCCGACACCTTCATGACATCTTTTATCCTGGCTCGTGCTATTGAAAAAGAGTGTTCGAATTTCGATATTATCCTGTGCGGTTGCCATACAAGCGATAGTGAGACTGCGCAGGTTGGGCCTCAACTTGCCGAGGAACTGAAAATCCCTGGCGCGGCTTATGTTGAGTGGCTTGAACTTAAGGAAAATATTCTTCGCATGAAGCGTTTGTCCGATAATTTTCTTGAAACAATGGAAATGGATCTGCCTGGTTTGGTTACAGTGACTACCAGCCACTACCAGCCGCGTTATGTACCACTATCTGGGATTCAGGATGCTTACGACAAATGCGATATTATTACATTAGATGCTGATGATCTTAAGCTTAATATTATTGGTACAAAAGATTCTCCCACAAGAATATTGAAAGTCTATTCACCATGTTCTGAGAAAAAGAATATTGAGATGAAAGGTCCAGCAAAAAAAATAGCTGAAGAACTTTTAGACAAATTCGGACGAAAAATCGGTGGTGCAATTAAAAAAGATTTGAAAGCATACGAGCAGGAAAAATGAAGAAGAAAGCACAAACAGCAAAAGTAAAGGATATTTGGGTTTTTGGTGATTACAGAAACTATTTTCAAACAAGAGTTACTTTGCAGCTTCTTTCAAGAGCAGGAGATCTTGCTGCCAAAACCGGAGCTTCAGTTTGTGCGGTTATATTCGGCCATAATCTGGATGAGTATGTGAGTGAATATATTGCCCACGGAGCCCATAAAGTATATGTGATTGAGCACAACTCTTTAAAAAAATACAGCATGGAAATTTATATCTCTCTTATGGAAAGACTGGCCAGAGAGTATGAACCGGATATTATACTGGTAGGAGCCACAACTTTTGGAAGAGAATTTGCGCCACGAATAGCAAAACGCCTTGGGACAGGGCTGACTGCTGATTGCGTGGGCCTGGACATAGATGATCAGGGAATTCTGGTACAAACAGCTCCAGCTTTCGGAGGCAATCTGCTGGCCGAAATTATTACACCCGAAAAACGGCCGCAAATGGCAACGGTGCGGCCAGGCATGTTTCAGGAAATTCCACATGATTATGAACGCAAAGGTGAAGTGATAAAGCTGCCTCTGCCAAAAGATCTGCCAAAAGAGAGATTGAGGATTGTTCAATATCAAAGAAAACCGCATCGCGGTCAGAGGATAGAAGAGGCAGACGTTGTTGTGTGCGGCGGGCGGGGCATGGGAGGTAAAAACAGATTTAAAAAACTTTTTGAACTGGCAAGGCTTTTAGGTGGAGAAGTGGGTGCCACCCGTCCTGTAGTTTATTCAGACTGGGCAGATCCCGAACTTCTGGTAGGCCAGGCCGGAAAACATATTAACCCCGATGTTCTTTTTTCTTTCGGAGTCAGTGGTGCAATCCAGCATACAGCTGCCATACGGGATGCCGGGCTTATTATAGCTGTAAATAAAAATCCCAATGCAACCATGATGAAAAAGGCGGATGTAGCTATTGTTGCCGATACAAATCAGTTGTGCATGGCGCTTATCAAAGAATTGAAAAAGAGAATCAGAAGTTAAATTCCAAACATAAATTTTACAACTACTAAAAAATAAACAGGCCAAAAGCATATAGCCTTTGGCCTGTTTATTTTTTAGATAATCTCTTTAGAACATCGGGAAAGTGATAGCACTTTCCCGATGAGCAATATGGAGGGTTGTTATTTAGACAACAACAAAAAATTATTCACGCTAAAAAAGCTAGGGTCCAGTTTTGAAGCAGGCATATACAGGAATTCTTCCGGATGTGCTGATCGGTTTACACTTGTAGCATGACGCGCTTTTTCATCTATATAAAGCATAGCATCATGATCCCCTACATTGTTTTTACCGCTAGGGCTTTCACTGTAGTGCATTGGTAAAGTAATCCATGTACGGAAATCTCCTGATTTTTCATATACCTCCTTGTACCATGTGACATAAGTTTCCTGATCAATATAATTTACGTGCAGCCCCCAATTATAATACGGATCTTTAGGCATCTGTTCAACAATCCATACTTTTCTTGGAACATAGATAATATTTTGAGGTGCCCAGGTGGCTCCTTTCCAGTTTGGATCGTCAAAGCCGAATTGTAAGTGAGTTCCGGTATAGGGAAACGCCCTGTGCGTACTTCCATCAGGAAATTCCTGCATTGGGATCATATCGGAACTGGTAAAAGAAACAAGTATTGTTTTCTCACCAACATACTTCCATTTCATGGTTCTGTCTTTCCCACCCCACCCGTAATTTGTATCCAGCCATGAATCAGAACCCATATAAGGGTCGGACCTCGTTGTTGAGCCGGTTTGCCGAATCCTTCGGATGGCTGGAACATAGGCATAATTGCTATCCTGCCTTTGATCCATATAAATGTAGCCCAATGTGTTGGTCCCTTTCATACCCATCGGTTCCAAAACTCTTTGAAATTCGTAAGTCAGAACCTTGTCCGGATTGTTTAGTTCCTGACCGGGCGGGCGGCCATTCATATAAAGGCGGGAATCCAAGCCTTGAATATAACGTTCTTCCCCATTTTTGTCTATCCACATAACACGGATTCCCTCTCTTGTGGCCAAAAAACGGTACCTCTGGAAATTGAAGTTATATATTATCTTTGCCCCGGCCTTCGGATCTTTTAAATCAATGTTGGGAAAAGGAAAACCGTAAACATTTTCCGGGTATTTCCCGGTGCGTTTATCAATCAAATCTCCATCAGGAGTTATATCAAATTTCCCTCCATTCTTTGCGCTGGCAGCTAAAAAGCTGTTGGTATGTTTATATTCGAAATTGATTTTTCCCGGTGTAACAATATAGTCGCCCCTGTCAATAGCCCGGTACATAGCAGGAAGCAGAATGTCTTTATATTGAGAACAGTTAGTTTTATCTATGGTTTTTGGTAAATCCATAGCCTGTAAGGAACTTCCGATTTCCAGGAGAAGAACAAACAAAGAAAGCAGCGATAAACCCAAGTACTTAGTGATTCGTATTAATTTTATTCTCACTTTTTCCTCCTTTGGTTTTATTAATAAAATCCAATTGTTATTTCATGTCTTGCCTGACAACGCTTTAACAACAGCTAATACGATCCTCAATCAATAAAACAAAAGGGTTACCATTCATATCCTACTTTAATGGATGCCTCACTCGCTTTCTTTACAAATCTGCCGAATCCGTAACTTGCCCAATCGTCTCCCATAAAGGCCTGAAGTACTGCTTCGGTATAAAAGTTTGGAGTTATAGTCCATTTAATGGAAGGACGCAGCATCCATGTTGTACCCTCTCCATGTTTTCCGGGGGTGCAGGCTACAACAACCATTGGAGCAAGTTTGCTGGCCCACCAGTTTGTCATTACCTGAAGATAGAAGCTATCCTGTTCCCGGATGTTTTCACGATCAGCATTTAATACACCTATTTGTGCTTGATCCAGTCCGTCACTGCCATGCCATTCATTTATGGTAGTATGCAACCACTCAAAAGTGACTCTTGTAAGATCATGAGGAGAAATCCATTTTAAACGCAGATCTTTGTCAATCGCAAGCATTGTCTTTGTGACCGGTTTATAAACATATGCATGAGATATTCCTGTTCCATCCCCATTAGATTGATATTCATTACCATTCCAAACTGGCGACATGGTCGAAAGCTCAACCCCATTAACAGTAAATGCTTTATTAAACGATGCTATAGGATATTTGGTGTAATGTGAAACCTCACCTCTTATAACAGCCTCAAAGCGACCCAAAAGCATTTGGTAACTGAAATAACCGCCATAAACATGCTGTTTATTATGGGTAATTGTAACCGAGTCAATACTTGCAGGCATGGCACCACCTGGCAAAATGGCCTCATTCCATTTAATGTCCATACCACCTTCATTGACCACATCCCTGAAATAAAGCAGGGAAAGACTGAATCTGTCTCCGATCTGTGCCGATACTTTTCCACCGTATTCATTATTGTTGGTGGGAACATCCTGCCTCATTGTTGCTCCATTAAGAATTGTTGTCGGTGCTAACAGGGCTGCTTTTGTTCCTGGTACCATACTATCTAGGAAATTCAGATAAGCATCAGGAGATCCTCCCGTATAAAAAGGAGTACTTGTATCACTGTAAAAATAAGTTCCAGCTTGTTGCACTTTTTGACCTAAAAAAGCATATGGCAAAGGACTCATATAAGGTGACTCCATTCCACCTGGCTCTCCGGTCACACTATCCATTGGTGCAAGCTGGGTAGGCCTGATATCAGGAACCCACAATAAATCAAAATTAATACTGGTTCTTGCAAAACGCGGCAAATCGAAATTTAACCGGCCCATCCAGAGGGGGGTTTTTACATCATCAGGATTCTGGAAAAACATCTGGTAAGACTGGTCGGGGGGGTTGATAACATCATTAAGGGTTTCAAGCTGACCTTCGCCCCAGGAAACTATCTGTCTTCCTGCTCTTATGAAAGCCCTGTTGCCCATCCCGCCTTTATAGGCAACATCAATAAAAGCTTCTCTTAAATCAGACTCAAAGCGGATGTCTTCTTCGCCATAATCGAATCTGGAAGCACCTAAATCTTCTGTAATATTATATCTGTGCGCAGCAAGATCAAAAATTGAATCATAAGCACCCCTGAAGGTTAAATGGACTTTTTCAACTCTAAAAGGGCCCAGATCCATATCAGGATCAACGTCAACATCAAACTTTAATGTATTTCTCTGTTGTACTCCATAGGCTTCGTCAAAAAAACCGTACTGCATACCATTTACATCGCGCACAACAAAATTAGATTCCAGATAACCATGAAAGCTACTAGTTACTTGAGCCACAGCAATTGGAGAGAAAAATGCCAATATTGCCAGTGCGACTAAAAAACATAAGCCTGTTTCACCCCATCTTCTCTTTCTCATACCTTTCCTCCTTAAATTTAAGTTTCTTAAATAAATTTATTATTCAGTTAGTTGAAACTCTTTGCACCTCCTTTCTTTTTTTAAATTCACTGATGTCCGGTTAGGTTTTTGCTTATCACCGAAAGTGTTTTTGTTCTTTGAAAAAATAAGAATCTGCAGAACTTTCGGAATCACAAAGCTCGTATTCGTAATTACCGTACTCTTTTGATGCTGACCCGCTTTCCATGCGTTAGGTAGCAATAAACAGCAAGGAGCAAGATAGGTTCTGAGAATATTCACCATTAGTCCATACTGGCTTCTTGCAATGAGATAGTAAACCCGCAGGTGATGTTTACATCAGGCAAAAACAATGCTGTCGGCATTTATATCATCCTATTTATGAATCAGGGTTTTGATCGTATCAGCCTTAATCCGAATCACAAAACTCTTGCCTTCGGCCTGGAGAGAATCGAATCCGGCATGTTTCTGATAACCACAATCACTTACACCTGTTTGGTCAGGAGAAAGTATCTGACTGAAGGAAGGTCTTTCAGCTCCATTGCCGTTAGTAAAATAAATTTTTGAAGGAATTCTTTTTTTTATGTTAAAGCCGGGAAGGATTTTGTCTTTTTTTGAGTTTTTCCGACAATCCGCCCAGGCCATTGAAGGCACGACATCGATTAGCGAACCATCAAAAACTATATGTTCTCCCAAGTCAGGACGCCGATTTGGGAAAGTATTAGATGCTTCGATACAAAATATTTTATGGATATATTGCAGTTGTTTCAGCCCCATATTATTGATTGCCTCAAAAAAACTGCTTTTCTCTATGCCATCTTTAGGAGTGATATTTTATCGAACAAAGTCATCTTATTTAAAAACTTAAACAAGATGACGGCCCAAAGTATGCTCTTTCTATGTAAAAAAAGATTAATGCTTTTAATGCGTCTTCGAAAGACATTTTCAAAGGTCTATCACCTTGTGATTTGGGCGCTGGCGTTTCAGCGAAAATATTTACAGCCGGGTGCTATAGTTTATGAAATGATAGCGGTCGATATTCTACTTTTTAATAGGAATAATATTGGGCATAAACCCCATTAACTTCATTTGATTATCTTCTATCATGATACATACGGATCGCATTCCCAGCATAATAGCATTTGCGCCATCAAGCAATTCAACATCAGCAAACCAGAAAAGACTTACATCTAGTGGTACAGGCAAGACTTTCCATGTTTTGCCACTATCATTGCTTGTAATAATCCAGCCTCGGTCACCTACTGCAATCCCATTATTATCCCTTAATTTAACACTATACAGTGATCGAGTATTTTCTTGCATACTCAATGCGTCTATTTTAATATTTTGCCACGTACTGCCCCCGTCCTCAGTTCTTAAAATAGTATTACTCAAGCCAACAGCCACACCCTGTTGTTGTGAGGAAAATGAAATATCAAAAAGTGAATTTATTGTACCTGACGTTTGGTTAGTCCAGTTGATACCGCCATCAACCGTATGCAATATCGTACCATACTCACCTGCAATCCATCCGGTATCTTCCCCCTTGAAATCAATACTGTAAAGTATCAAATCTTCAGGCAGTGTTTTATCTTCCCAGGTTTTTCCTCCGTCTTGTGTGTAAAAAATAGCCCCCCAATCGCCAACTGCCCAGCATTTTTGAGGAGTTAGGGCTTTTACAGCAAAAACATGCCTTTTTTTAGGTAAAGATTGTTTTGCCCAGATCTTTCCTCCGTCTTCCGTTTTAAAAATAGCTCCGGATTTGCCGCCTACCCACCCGGTTTTGGAATTACAGAATGATATGGATAAAAGGGGAGTATCTGTGGAAATTTCCTGCTTTTCCCAATTCATGCCACCATTTTCTGTGTGAAAGATAGTTCCTCTGAGTCCGGCAGCAAAACCTTCTTTTGCATCAATAAAACATTCAGAAAGTATGTGTGGGACGCCAACTCCGGCCTTTCTTTCAGCAAAAACACTATCCGGGAAAAGGTATAATAGCGCAGTTAATAGTAATATTGGAGTAATGAAATTTCTTACCTTATTCATGATATTTTCTTCTCCCTTTTTTCGCCTTGTAGATTTAATCGACTTTATATTTTTTTATGGTTCTCTCCGGGCCTATAACTGCAACCATAGCTGGTATAAAGATTAGAGCACCAAGCATGTTGAAAAACATGAGAAAGCATAGCAGCATTCCCATCTCGGATTGAAATTTCATATCCGAAAAAATCCAGAGGACTATTCCTCCGATAAGAGAGGTTGCTGTAAAAATAACAGCTTTTCCGGTGGTATTAATAGCTGTGAAAAGAGCTGCCTCATAGTCTCCCTGCCAGCGGTATTCCTCCGCAAGCCTGCTTAGAATGTAGAGGCCATAATCGACTCCAACACCTACTCCTACAGCGGCTACGGGCAATGAACTGATATTAAGGTCAATATTCATTGCAAGCATAAACCAGTCGCATAAAACCTGGGAACAGGCTAAAGGCAGAATAAGAATCAATGCAGCGGTAAATGATCTGTAAGTCAAACTGCAAAGAATAAAAGTCAGTAAAAAAATAGCAATCATGCTTACCCAATATGAATACTCAACCTCTTCATTCACTGCTGCAAGAATGCCTAAAATGCCGCCGGCTAACCGGAAGTTGACCTGTTCCACCGGATGTTCAGTAATATACTTGTTAAGAATGGAAATTGTATTCTTTATACTTTTGTTGTTATAATCACGAAAGAAGATAATTACTGTGGCGTTGGTATAATCTCTTGATATGTATTTATCCATTTCTCCGCCAGTTGATGAACCGCCCACAAGTCGGAAAACCTGTTCGATATGGTTAGGATCTTCCGGCAAAAGCAACCACTTCGGGTAGCCGTCATGAAACACCTTGAAAACCATTTTAGTCATATCGGCAATCGTAAGAGCCCCACCGGCTGTGGGTACGTTTGAAACGGCATAAACTCCCATATCTTCAAGTGTTTTCATAGCTTTGGCACTTGCAATTGCTCCTTTTTTCTTGCCTTCGGCAACGACTACCATTTGGTTTGCGCCAATAAACTGAGTATTTACTTTCTTTGCCGCAACATTGTACGGATGATCGTCATACAAAATAGCTTTTCCGGCGCTTGTATCTCCTACTTTAATGTGAATAGTTGCTATGATTCCTCCGACAACGATGACCACCAGCATAAAAATTACACTGGCCCATTTTTTCCAGGAAACGGAAAAAGAGGTACAAAACTTACAGGCTACGAGATATGCCGCATCTCCGGATCGGCTTCCACCGGCTTGCCGGACACCATCAGAATTATTACCATTCTCAAGCACGGGCTGTTGAGATTTCACATTTGTTTTCGGAGAGGGAAAGAAAGTAACCAGTATGGGATTAAGAAGGACAACACTTATATAAATACTTATAATCCAAAAACTTCCGATAATACCAAGCTTTTGCATAAGAGGTATGGTGCATACGACAATGGTGAGAACTCCTAAACCGTCAGTAACGATAGATACGATTGCAGGTTTATACAGATAGGCATAAGACTTAATTATAGCTGTTTCCTTGTCGCCATAAAGTAAATAATCCTCATGATAACGTTCCAGGCACTGTACGGAATGGCTTATAGCTCTTGCGGAAAGCAGCATGGGAATAACCAATATAAGCGGATCAATATTATATCCCATCACACCGGCAAAACCCAGCCCCCATATAGCGCTTAACAAACCGGATATAATGGGTATCACTACACCTATTATGGTTCTGAAATAATATATAAGCATTGTCATCAGAATCAAGCCTGTAAAAATGAAGATCAAATATAGCTTGGGAGTAAAGCTTGCTATCCAGGCATAAAGCATGGGATAGCCTGTAATATAAAGCTTGTGGTTGGCATCTTCAGATTCGCTTTTTATTCTTTGCATTTCATTGTAAAGATTCTTAAGATCAAGGCCTTCTTCCCAAAACCCGGCGTTAATCAATGTAGCCTTATCATCCATGGTAACATACACGCCACGGATTCCCTCATTGCTGTAAATCTTTTCTTTAATGGCTCTTAAATCTTCCGGACTTTCAGGCAAAACCTTCACTATAGATCCAATAGAAATAGCATTACTGCCCACACCAAAGTTTTTTAATCTTGGATGGGTCAGAGACATGACCTGCAAGGGATCCACCCCTTTTACTGAAAGAATTTGTTTGGTTATGTGGTCAATTTTTTTAATTGTTTTTGGATTATAAATATCCCCGTCTTTTACCTCTAAAACCATGCTCATTACATTTGCAGTTCCGAACATGCTGCGGTATTCTTTATAAAGTTGAATATAAGGATGTTTTGGCGGGTAAAGCTCAAAAAAGTCTGTTGTTATTGTGACTCTAAAGGCAATCTGATAAATAAAAAAAGCTGTTATAAGCACAACAGCAGCTAAAATCGGAAACTTGTACCTGAGTTGAAATTGAATAAGTTTTTTCCATATATTGTCTTGTTTCTCTTCTACCATTTTTCAACCCCCCAAAACTTTAGTATTATTGAAATCTTCATACTAACCACCATAAAAATCACCGAAATTCCGATAGTAACCCATGTAATAATCACCAGATATTCAGACAATACTTCACAAAAATTACAATACTACTCTTAATAATCGTAGTACTAAAATATGCTGATTTCTCAAAAGTCTGGAAATTTTAAATCGATTATTTTAAGTTTGTTACCAAAAAAACTGAAATTGGTTACTAGTGTCAACTGAACAGCATAGCAAAAGCAGCACAAACATCTAAACATAGAACATTTGGTATTTTGATATAGAGAAGTAAAAAAGGAACCGTATCTAATTAAGGATACAACAAGTAGGTGTTATTTTATATTACCTTAATATAATTACAAAATAACTAGCAAAATACACAATGTTCTTTTGACCCTGGCCAGCCTTAACAAAAGAGCCTATTAAGCAATGCTTTTAAAAGAGCAGTTTTTTTTGTAAGCACACATATTTAGAAGGCTACAGCTTATAGAAATATATTAAGATGGCATAATCGCTGCCATTTGAAACAAAACACTTCTAACGATTTTTTTGTTATCGTAAATTTCGGGTATAAACATTTTCAAGAAGATGTTCTATATATATTTAAGATCCATAAGTATTATGGACTGCTTCTTTTAAGAAATTTTTTGTTTAATATTAAGCAAGGTGATAATGTAAAAATTTTCTGATAAAATAATAGACGTGATTCCATATCCTCATCTTGGAAGCTATGTCAAGTTATTTCTTAGGAATTTATTAAGGAGGATGCACTGAAATTATTATTCAGCAACAGCCAGTAAAGATACGCATCCTGAAACTGCTTTTGTCGAATTTTAAATCTGCCTATCTCCCCCGGGATGACAGTATATCTTCCCCTTTTCGACTATTTATTTTTTTATATAATTATCATCTATAAAAAAAATTTGCAACAAGTAATTATTTAGCTTTAATATTAAAGGAATCTGACTTTTAAGTAATAAAAGGTCAGATTCCTTAATTTTTAAAAACATGTTGTGGCGGCTTTATCAAAAGCTCATCAATTGTTACGACCAAAAATAGCCACAGCGCAATTTGATCCGGGTACGCCCCCCAAATTATGGCTTAATGCTATTCTGGCATTTTTTACCTGACGCGGGCCGGCCTTCTCCAGAAGCTGATTGTATAACTCATAAACCATTCTTATACCGCTTGCCCCAAGAGGATGCCCGAAGCATTTGAGACCGCCATCGGTATTTACAGGCAAAGCCCCATCTAATGCAAAACGGCCTTCCTCAACATCTTTTTTTCCTTCTCCCTTATGGCTTAACCCAAGGTCTTCATAAATAAATAGCTCATGAATAGTAAAACAATCATGTACTTCAGCAATATCTATCTCTTCATGGGGATCTTTTATGCCTGCTTCTTTATATGCGGCCGCAGCTGCTCTGAGATTTTCTTCCATGTGCAAGAAGTCATAATCAGTTGAAAGAAACGGTTGACCGCTGCCGCTGCTTACCCCAAACCCTTTTATTAATATATAATCTTTTTTGAGACTCTTTGCTATCTCAGGTGTTGTAAGGATAGCAGCAGATCCACCATCGCTTATGCCGCAGGCATCATATAGACTCAACGGATATGCTATCATAGGGGACTTTAATACTGTCTCAATGGTTATTTCGTTTCTAAGATGAGCATTTGGACTCATCGTTCCGTTGTGATGATTCTTAACCGCTATTCTGGCGAGCAGTGTTTTACCTTCCTCCAGGCTGAGCCCATGATGATGAAAATATCTTGTGGCTAATTTGGCAAAGAACTGTGCTGGCGCTGTCCTTACATCTACCCTGCTGTAATCAGGAGGCATACGAGCCCAGTTAAAGCCTGAATTATGGTCCTTTAATTTCTCCAAACCGCATGCTAAAACAATATCATATGCTCCTGATGCAACTCCGTAAGCAGCATTTCTTATGGCTTCGGTTCCACTGCAACAAACATTCTCCACGCGGGTAACAGGCACATAGTCCAATTTCAAAGGACGGGTAAGTATAGTCCCTGAATTTCCCGTAGTCACTGTTCCGAGCCAACCTGCCTGTATTTCCTTTTTATCGATTCCGGCATCTTCAATCGCTTCCATACAGGATTCAAGCACCAGGTCGTCCGGGCTCTTGTCCCAAAGCTCCCCAAACTTGGTGCAGCCCATACCTATAATAGCGACTTTATCTTTGATTCCTTCCATATTTATTCCTCCCTAATATATTTTGTTACAAAAACCGCACAGGCATGGCTTTCCAATAATAGTGATAAATCCCCTCATCAAAGAATATCTTCCGGAAGGTCATCTCAACTTCCATCCCCACCTTGACTTCTTTAACATCTTTATCCGTCATATATACTTCCGCTCTGCCGCCGCCTTCAAAATCGACAACTGGCAAAACGCACGGTTGATCAACCATACTCATAAAATCCATCGAATAAGTATATACTGTGGCCTTTTTATCGGATAATTTTACTTCATCATATTGATCCACGGAACCACACTTTACGCAGACCCGCTCGGGAGGAAACTGAACAACCCCACATGGCTTACATTTGCTTCCGCAAAGCCTCATAATCCTGCTGCGTTCACGGTACAATGCAGGAACAGCAGTGTTTTCCTGGTAATTTGAGTAATAAATCTTCTCATGTTCAGGGTTGAGAAGCCCGCGCCATATAAGATAAGTGGTGTATGCAGGAATCATCTTTTTGGATTCAAGATGTGCTTTTACACCATTTTTATTTCTTATTTTATCAATCTGATCGGTTACCTTAAGTGCTATGGCATCAGCCCCGTCTCCATAACCAAGAACAAGTATCCTGTCTCCGGGCTTAGCTTCATCAAGCGCTGCTGCAAGCTGAATAAGAGCAAAAGATGTTCCTGTATTACCAAGAACGTCAAGCATTGGATTCTGAAGCTGGGTAGCAGGGTCAAAACCGAGTTTTTTTGCCAGCTTTGCCGAGCTTTTAGGATCCGGTGTATAAAATACTATTTTTGTAAAATCGGAAGGTTGAAGATTAGTTTTTTTCAGAAGACCAGCAACTGCCTGAGGGGCAATTTTATTATAGCCCTCTGTTAGACCGAAACGAGCTTCCCAGAATCGAACAAATTTATCATCCTGGGTACGCCATATATCAAGTATATCGCATGAAACCGAATAGCTCGCCTCTATTTCGGCAGCCACATCAGTGTCACCTATTACAAACGCTGCCGCTCCATCACCAAATATGCGCTCATGTTGCTCCATAGGAAGCCCTATCCGAGTATCGGCTGCAACAACCAAAGCTTTTTTCACACTTTTTGCAGCAACAGCGTCAAACGCTGACAAAAGTGCTGATGTTCCCCCTTTCAGGGAATTTGCAATATCGACAGTACCAATTCCTTGCGGAAGATCACAGGCAGCAGCTATAACGGTCGCAGCTTGTTTTTCCTTGTAAGGAAAGGTTGTTGAGGCAAAAAAGACTTTTTCAATTGAGGCTCTGTCGGAGCCTTTCAGACAATTTTCCCCGGCCGCTACTGCCATCGTTAAACTGTCCTCGTCGAAACAGGCAATGGCTCTTTCAGTTCTCATGCCCATTGCCTTACCGCCCATTCTCCAAAGGGGGACGTAGCTCCCGTAAGACGTTATCCCTACCATTTCTTTGCTCCTTATACTTAAATGTTTTGAAGCTCTCCGCATCAATACAACGGATAACAGATTACCAATTATTACTCCAGATTAAATCTTTGACTGATAGGCGTATCCCAAATCATCGTATATGTCAAGCCAAAACATGGCATATAAAAATCCATGCAAGTCCCCATTAATGCTATAAAAAATTACTTAACATATGAACGGATAAATAGAATAAAGTTGAAATATTAATTGAATAAATCTATGAATTAAACTATAGCTTAAAAAATAAAACACCTTTGCTTTAGTTTTCATCTGTAAGGGCACTCTCTATTTAAAAAGGCAAAATAAATTATAAATGAAACATATACTTTCTGATCTTATACTTTCTGCTGCAAAAAAAGCTTTCGATAAAAACAAACTAAGTTCGAATAACTTCCCATCCGTTACTATCGAAGAACCGAAAATTTCTGCACATGGCGATTTTTCATCAAATTTTGCAATGGTTATGGCTTCTACACAAAAAATGTCTCCAAGGAAAATCGCTGAAGTTATTTCAGGTGAAATGGAAAACACAAAAAGTGTTATTGAAAAAATTGAAATCGCAGGACCGGGTTTTATAAACTTCTTTATAAATCCCTGCGCGTGGCATTCTGTTTTGCAGATAATTTACGAAAAAGATGAAAAATACGGTTCCTGTGATATAGGAAAAAACAAAAAAGTTCAGGTTGAGTTTGTAAGTGCAAATCCGACCGGACCTCTTCATGTAGGGCACGGAAGAGGGGCCGCTGTGGGAGACAGTATCGCAAATATTCTTTTGTTTTGCGGCTACAATGTCGAGCGGGAATATTATATCAACGATTCCGGGAGACAGATTAACACTCTTGGGCGTTCTGTCTATTTGAGATACAAAGAATTGCATAATGAAAAAGTTGATTTCCCCGATGATTGCTACCAGGGAGATTATATTCGGGATATAGCCCTGAAAATGAAACAGGAACAACCAACCAGCCTGCTTGATGAACCCGAAGATAAAGCAATAATGTTTTGTGCGCATTTTGCGGCTGACGATATACTCGCCGGTATAAAAAATGACCTTGATCTTTTTGGTGTAAAATTTGACAACTGGTATAGCGAACAAAGTCTTTTTGATTCAGGAAAAGTTAATTCCATAATAGAAGATTTTAAAAACAAAAAAATTATCTATGAAAAAGATGGGGCCTTCTGGTTTAAAACATCGGAATACGGGGATGAAAAAGATCGTGTTACTATAAGAAACAATGGCCTTACCACATATTTTGCATCAGACATTGCTTATCATATGGATAAATTTGAACGCGGATTTGAACGCATAATAGATGTATGGGGTGCCGACCACCATGGGTATATTCAGCGTATTTGCGCTTCAATCGAAGCTTCGGGACGACAAAAGGAACAGTTCAATGTAATTTTGATCCAGCTTGTAAATCTTTTACGAAATGGCGAACCAGTTGCTATGTCAACAAGATCCGGCGAGTTTGTTACTCTGGAAGACGTAATCAAAGAGGTAGGATCTGATGCAGCCAGATTTATATTTTTAACTCGCCATTTTGAGAGTCATCTTGATTTTGATTTGGAACTTGCAAAGAAAAAGTCAAACGAAAATCCTGTATATTATGTTCAATATGTGCATGCAAGAATTTCAAGTATATTAAGAAAGGCGGATGAGCTTGGAATAAATGAGCTTAAATGGGATGACAAGCATGTATTTAGTTTAAAGGAATCGGAAGAAATCCAGATTTTAAAAACATTATCCGCCTATCCGGAGGTTGTGAGATCAAGCGCAGAGCTCCTTGAGCCGCACCGCATAACATATTATCTTATGAATCTTGCTGCCTCCTTTCATAGCTATTATAATAAACACAGAGTTCTTTCTGATGATCCGGTTATAGCAAGAAACAGGTTATTCCTTGTGTTTGCAATAAAAAAAGTAATAAGAAACGGTCTTGGTCTGCTTGGGGTAAGCGCTCCTGAAATAATGTAAAAATACTTGGCATGTAAGCATAAAGACATTTGAAAAGTTACTTTTTATGGAGGGATCAATTTATGGAAGAAAAAACAAAAAAGTTTACCGATGAAAAAAGCCCTTATCTTATCCTGACTCGTAAAAAAACAATAAAGTGGTTTGTTATTTTTCTTATTATTTTCGGATGGATGTTTATACTGGGTATTATGGTTGGAAGAGGAACTGCGCCTATACAATTTGATATAAAGAATATGAAAAAAGATATCATAGTAGAGGTTAAAGACACCATTGCCAAGGAAAAAGAAGAAGTAATGACAAAGATCAATGTTTTAATGGACAGACTTACTTCTTCCGGCAAACAGGATCTGGATTTTTATGAGGATCTGAGCAGCACAAAGGAATTGCCGGAAAGCATTAAAATAAAAGCTGTTCCGAAACGGGATGCAATTCCTTCCTCAGGCCAGGAACGTATAGATTCTTCTCCAAAAGAGCCGGAATCTGCAAAGACCGAAAAAAAAGTCATTACTAATGAGCCTTCTGTGCCTTTGAAGGCTGCCGGGCAGGTTTTTACAATTCAGGTTGCTTCAGTTAAAGATCAAGAAAATGCAGAGAAAATGGTTGGAGAGCTCACCCAAAAAGGTTATTCGGCATACAGATCTTCGGCAGAAATTAAAGGAAGAGGGATGTGGCACAGAGTAAGGATCGGCGAGTTTGGCGATAGAGCAAGGGCTGAAACTATCCTTATCAAACTGAAAAAAGATAAATTTAATGGAATAATTGTAACAAAATGAGTTAAATATTATGAAAATAACCAGAGATGATATTATACATGTGGCTAATCTTGCCCGTCTTGATATGGATGAAGAATCCATTCAAAAATTCGTTGCTCAGATTGATGACATATTAAAATATATTGAAACACTTAATAATATAAATACTGAGGGTGTGCCGCCTACTTCTCATGCGATTAATCTGACAAATGCTTTCAGAGATGACGAAATAAAGCAAAACATTGAAAGGGATGCGCTATTGGAAAATGCTCCTGAAAAAGAAAACGGAAATTTTTTAGTTCCGAAAGTAGTGGGATAGCCAAAATGAAACTGCACGAATTAACCATAAAAAAAGCGCATGATCTGTTAAAGAGCAAAGAGATATCTTCTATGGAGCTCACAAAAGCGGTTCTTGGCCGGATTGCTGAAGTTGATGAAAAAGTCGGAGCATATATTACCATAGCCTCGGATTCTGCAATTAAAGAAGCAAAGCTTGCAGATGAAGCTATATCAAAAGGCAATATAGCAAAACTTACCGGCATCCCTATAGCTGTAAAAGATCTTATCTGCACAAAAAAAATACGCACAACATGTGCTTCTAAAATTCTGGATAATTTTATCCCGCCTTATGATGCTACAGTTATATCCATGCTTAAGAAAGCCGGAGCAGTAATAGTAGGAAAATCAAATATGGATGAGTTCGCCATGGGTTCATCGAATGAAAACTCAGGCATCAAGCTTACCCGGAATCCATGGGACTTGAGCAGAATTCCCGGAGGTTCCAGCGGGGGATCAGCCGCTGCTGTTGCTGCTGATATGTGCATAGGTTCTCTTGGCTCGGATACGGGCGGATCTATTCGTCAGCCTGCCTCACACTGCGGTGTTGTGGGGATGAAGCCGACATATGGAAGGGTTTCACGCTTCGGGCTGATTGCTTTTGCGTCTTCACTTGATCAAATTGGCCCTGTTACAAAAGATGTTACTGATTGCGCCATTCTTGCCGGAGTAATTTCAGGTTATGACCCTTCGGATTCAACATCCGTTCCAAAAGATGTTCCGGATTACCCTTCATTTTTAAACGAAGGCTTAAACGGTATAAAAATAGGAATACCGAAAGAATATAACACAGTAAAAGGTCTTGATCCGGAAGTATCAGAAGCAATAACAAACGCAAGAAAGGTACTTGAAAACCTTGGCGCTCAATGTGTTGATGTTTCGCTCCCCAATACCGACTATGCAGTACCGGCTTATTATGTTATTGCCCCTTCAGAGGCAAGCTCCAATCTTGCCCGTTTTGATGGTGTAAAATATGGGTTCAGAGATCAAGATGCAAAAAATCTCATTGAGATGTATAAAAATACACGATCAACAGGTTTCGGGCCGGAGGTAAAGCGTCGTATAATTATCGGAACATATTGTCTGTCGGCAGGATACTATGATGCTTACTATAAAAAAGCATCCCAGGTACGTACTCTGATCACCGAAGATTTTAATAAGGCATTTGAGATTTGCGACGTAATTCTTTCTCCTGTAGCGCCAACTCCCGCATTTAAGATAGGAGAAAAAACGGAAGACCCGCTTACAATGTATCTTTCAGATATTTTTACGCTTTCTGCAAACCTTTCCGGGATACCCGGCATATCCGTTCCTTGTGGATTTTCGTCAGGCGGTCTGCCTATAGGGTTGCAGATATTGGGGAAGCATTTTAACGAAGAAGTACTTTTAAAAACTGCCTATAATTTCGAACAGGCAACTGACTTTCATAAACGAAAACCAAAGATTGAATAGTAAAAGTGTGAAAGGGAATAAATTATGAGCATACAGCCGGAAGGCGAAAATTTAAGAAAAGCAGTAAAGTGGATTTCGGAAACTTTAAAATACGAGACGGGAAAAAGTCGGGCAAAACTTGTTGAAGAAGCATGCCTGAAGTTTGATCTTACTCCCATCGATACGGAATATCTTTCTAATTTTTTACAGAATAAATAGGGATTACCCCCAAATGAGAAGAAAATAAACCCTGGAACCCTCGAATCCTGGTACCCTTTATAATCTATATGCCAATAAGAATACTTCCTGAAAATATTTCAAACAAAATCGCCGCAGGTGAAATAGTTGAACGTCCGGCTTCAGTCGTAAAAGAGCTTGTTGAAAATGCTCTTGATGCCAAAAGTTCACGTATTCTTGTTGAAATTGAAAAAGGAGGGAAATCTCTCATAAGGGTTTCGGATAACGGCACGGGTATGGTAAAAGATGATGCCCTGCTATCAATTGAAAGGTACGCCACCAGCAAAATAGAAAATGATGAGGATCTTTTTTCAATAAATACTTTTGGATTCAGGGGCGAAGCACTTCCAAGCATTGCTTCTATTTCACGTTTTTCACTTGTAACTCAAAATGAAAAATCCGATACCGGCATTGAGATAAAAATAGAAGGCGGCAAACTAATATCTGTAAAGGATAAAGGCTCTCCCGAAGGTACAATGATTTCGGTTAAGGATATTTTTTTTAATACCCCGGTACGACGAAAATTTTTAAAATCAATAGAAACTGAAATGGGGCATATCACAGATGTAATTTCTACTATGGCGCTTGCCCATCCGGATATTCACTTTAAACTTCTTCATAATGGAAAAACTCTTTATAATCTGCTTTCATCAACTGATTCTACAGTAAGAATAGAAGAGATACTAGGGAAAGAAACAAAAAGCAATTTATACAGACTTGGTTTTTCAAATGGGGATATATCTGTTAAAGGCTGGATATCTTCTCCGATGGTAAAAAAACGTACGACCCGCGGGATATACATATATGTTAACGGCCGGCTTGTGCGTGATCGGGTGGTTCAGCATGCCCTCATTGAAGGATATGCATCAAGACTGATCAAAGGAGAGTTTCCTGTTGCGGTTATCTTCTTAAACGTTGCCTATAATGAAGTTGATGTTAACGTTCATCCTGCAAAAAATGAAGTCCGCTTTTCAGACCAAAATAAAATTCATGAAGCTGTTAAAAACGCGGTAAAAGAAACGCTGGATCTGTTGGACCCTTTTAAAAAACACAACACAGATTTTATACTAAAAGATCAAAAAGCTGAACCGGCAAGCGTTTTTGAACCCAAGAATTTTTATCAGCCTGCCGCAAAAGAGGTTTCTGTTCAAAGCAAAGCTGCCCCTGATTTGAAAGTAAAAGATATTACGCCTCATGTAGAAAACAGCAAACAAAAGCTTAGCTCCGATTTCCAGGAAAAGCTTTGGGAAAAGAAGCAATTTAAAGATTTAAGAGTATTAGGGCAGCTTCACGAAACATATATAATCTGTGAATCGGCTGAAGGATTATTTCTTATAGATCAGCATGCCGCCCATGAACGCATCCTTTATGAACAGATTCAAAAAAGTGCTGATTCATTCAGATATTCCGTACAGATTCTTCTTGTTCCGGAAGTTATAGAATTTGGGTATAGAGAAACAACGGTTTTTGAAAAATTGTTGCCGGATTTCCAAAAGGCCGGATTCGAGGTGGAACCATTCGGAGGTAATGCTTTTGCCGTAAAGTCCGTACCGGCTTTTATTGCAGATAAAGATGTTAAAACCATTATCATTGAAACAGTAGAAAAATTAATTGAAACAGGTTTTGCCCCCGGAGTTGAAAAAACATCGGATGAGCTTATAAAACTTATAGCATGCCATGGTGCAATAAGAGCCAGCCAAAATCTTTCCGATAAGGAAATAAGCGCGTTATTAGATCAGTTAGATGATTGCAAAATGCCGTCTTACTGCCCACATGGTCGCCCCACATGGATAAAATTCTCAATAAAGGAACTTGAGAAATTTTTTAAAAGAACAGTATAAATTATAAAAAGCTTTGAGTAACTCATATTTTATTCATCTTCCAGGTCACCTCATAACTCGTGTCAGATTCGAATAATTTCAGCATTTGTTATCGCAGGAAGGATGCTAAAAGTATCCCCAAGATTAACCATATGGGTATTGAAAGAAGCAAAGCCCAAGTGATACCTTTGGAATTTTTTAAACGGTCGCTCAATACTTTTTTTTCAAATGCTCTATTGATTCTAAGCTGAACATCATCAAACCGGAAAGGTTTAGTAATATAATCGTAAGCCCCAGCTTTTATAGCTTCTACAGCTGTTTTAACGGTAGGATGCCCGGTAATCATGACAAAAACTATTTTATCATCAATGTCTAAAACTTTTTTCAGAAGTTCTAATCCATCCATATTCGGCATAACAAGATCTGATATTACCAAATCAAAATTGCTTTTCTGAAGGTTGTATAAAGCATCATGCCCATCAATAGCAGTAACTACCTCAAAGTTCATAGTGGTTAAAAACTCAGCAAGAATACTACGTATTTCTTCTTCATCATCAACAATCAGAACTCTTCCCATAGTTTTTTCCTTTTTATATATTTTAACAAATAATATAGCGATTATTATTACTATATAGATTAAAGCCGGTTTATGGTCAATGGGAATTTTGTTTTAACATATTACAGTTACAGCAATTGCCATAAGACTCCAGCAAACACAAAATATTTTTATTGCAACATAACTGCCGGTTGAGGTAATGTTTTTTAAACATAATAAAAGTTATGGGCATGATGGTATAGTCATTATGGAAAATCTCAAATTAAATAGGATATTAACAACCTTATTCCTGCTACTGATTTTTTGCACAAGCAGCGTATATGCAGATGCCTGTTTCTGCGGGAATACCTGCTTTAATGGTTTTTCCCCTGTATCGAAGAAAAAGACAAATATTCTGTTTCACATGCGATGCATGGGCAACCTGTGCAAGAGTTGTAATCTGGAAAATGGGCAAATGCTCAAAGCACCCAACACAAAAACCCAGATGTTTAATATAAAAATCTTTTATGCTGAGTTCATCCTGTTTTCTCATTTAGATTATACTTCAATTTATCATGCCATTGAGGACTTTGACTCATTTTATACCTTTAAAACTATCGTATCACCACCCATTTATTTGCAAAACCTTTCCATTCTCTGTTGATCTAAAAAATATCTACTTAATTTTATACACAACTAGTTTGTATGCTGATTCTGCTTTTATTAAAATCTTAATAATACCTGTGTTAACCATAGATGTTAACTGTTAAATGTATATATTAGGATGCCGGTATGTTAATTAATTTATTTGAATAACACACATCTTAGAAAGGAGCTAATTTATGAACAGAATGCATAAATGGATTATTTTTTTATTGGCATTTTTACTTATGGCAAACGGGGTCTTTTCTACCGCCTTTGCTGATGACGACGATCATAGAGGAAAGAGGCAACACCGAAAAAGGGAGCGAAATCATTCTGAGCATGCCGGTAAAGACAATCTGGTGGCAGTTAATAACCCAACATACAAAGAAAGTTGCGGAGCCTGCCATTTCGCGTATCAGCCGGAACTATTACCATCCGGTTCATGGGATAAAATTCTAAACAGCTCTGAAGACCATTTTGGGGAGGCTATCGATCTTGATCCTGACGCAAAAGATGCAATTGCAAAATATCTTAAAGCCAATGCAGCAGATCATTCATCTTCAAAAATATCTGCAAAGATTATGAAATGCATAGGCAACCAAACACCACAAAGGATCACAGATATTTTATATATTCAGAGAAAACACCATGAAATCAGTATGGATGTGTTTAAGCGAAAATCTATCGGCTCAATATCCGACTGTATAGCCTGCCATACAACTGCTGAAAAAGGAATCTATGATGATGATAATGTAAATATTCCAAAATAAATCCTGTTGCTTGGCAAGATATAATGATGATTATAAATTTGTTTATGCACTTTGTCGTTGGGAAAAAATGAATGTAAGTATTTATAAATTGGGTAATTACAAAATCATTGAATCCAGAAGTGGTGAGTTGAGATGGGAAGCCCATTTCGGCTTAGGTGCGCTACAGGAAGGAATATGCTTTAAGAAGGGTATTATCCTGTTTATTGGTCCACCTGAAAACCAGCGCGACGGCTTTTTGAAATTAGAGTTTATGGATCAACTCAAACGATTTCCTGATTGGCTTAAGACGAAATATTATTGTGATAACGTTGAAGTATGCAAATGTGATACCGGCAAGAAAGTTGCTAAAGAAGAAATGATATTATGGACGTTCGATCGGGGTATCAATAAAAAAGGTGAACTATATTCTGAAAATTCCGATCAGAGTTTGAATAATATTTCTGCCGATAGTATGAAAGAAAATCTTACTTTCAGGCTTGAGCGATATCAAATAACTAAGAAAACAGATGGTAAAATTTTTTGGAAAACATATGCAGGCCCAAATACCGCACAAAGTGGTGATTGTATTGTTTTAGAAGATATTTTATTCATAGGATCATGGCAAACCGATCAATCCAGCTTGGATAAACGACAATTTATTGCTAATTTAAAGCAACTTCCGAAATGGGACCAGACGAGATATTACTGCCCCACACTTTCACTTCATGATTGTAAAGCCGGAAAAAACGTAAATGAAGAAAAGATAAAGTTATCAAGCGATAAAATTACAACGGAAAAACATGATATTTATGATAGACGCGAAACCAGTACCAAGCTTAAAATCTCCAACGACATGAAGCGGAAAATCTTGCCCGAAAAGATAATGCCGGTTTTGGATTCGCTTGCTAAGGCTACAGAAAGCTATTGGAATTATAATCATTATTTCCGGTTTAAATTCAAAAAATCTTATATTCCAAAGAGTACCTCTGTTTTTAGCACCTCTGGTCTCAGGAAAAGGGCAATTTATATTGTGGCTCTCATTTTTTTGATAATCTCACTATGTTTTGTTTTCCTGATAGGCTATCGTAAAGAGCATCATGAAAGGCGGCATTACGAAAGAGACGATCACCATTCAAGCCATCATAGGGATCACTAAATCTGGGCCTGACTCTGTAATATAATCACAGATTTAATCCAATTAGTAACGGCCTAAAATGAAAAAAAATACCGAAAATTTATTTTTATTTTGATTATTCTGGTGCTGGCTGTGGGGCACTTGATTGTTGACTAAGTGGAATCTGATATGAAAAAGATAATATTTATTTTGGTAATCGGATTCCTGCTGTTCGAGTTTATAGAGCATGTGATTTTTCCTATGATCTGGTTTATTAAAGACCGAAAGAAAAAATCCGTTTGCGGAGCAGAGGCAATGTTGGGAAAAACAGGTGTAATTAAATACTGGCGGGAATCTGAAGGACAGCTTTTTGTAAATGGAGAGTTGTGGCGAGCTGAAAGCGATTTTCTCCTGTCGGCAGGGGATAGAGTGGTTATCCAGGATGTGGATGGACTCACTGTAAATGTGATTCCCTTCAAGGAAAAAGATAGCTGATAGCATCACAGGTCGCTTGTGTAAAATATATCGTAAACTTTGTTTTATAGCGTTTAACCTTGACCCCTGCACAAAAATTTAATACTGAAAGAGGTAGTAAAAAGTTTGAAATAATTTTAGGATGCCAAATCTGATCGGATTTTATGCAAAGTCTCGATTAGTCTATGGAGGATAACCGTATGGAACCTGATTGTATTTTCTGTAAAATTGTAAAAGGAGAAATTCCGAGCACCTTTCTTTTTGAAAACGACAACCTTGTTGTCTTCAGAGACATTAACCCGCATGCGCCTGTACATATTCTTATTGTACCTAAAAGGCATATAAGAAGTATAAACGATTTAACTGAAAATGACGCAAAAATCGTATCCGAAATGATTATGACCGCAAAAATGATGGCCGAAAAAGAATCAGTTTCGAAATCAGGTTACAAACTCCTTTTCAACGTGGAAAAAGGCGGCGGTCAGGTTATATTCCATCTTCATCTGCATCTTATAGGCGGATGGAAGAAGTAGCTATAACCTTGTTGCCGCTTTCAGCCTACTGACTTTTTCACCTAGTATTGCGTCAAGATTCGGGTTATCCAAATTTTCTTCAATTATACGCTCAAAAGCACTTCCTACGACTATTCCGTCTACATCCGGTGCAATTTTTCTTACATCTTCCGGCTCGCTTATTCCGAATCCGACACATATGGGAAGATTAGTTACAGAACCAAGGCTTTTGGAATTAGAAGTAACTTCTCCCGTATCAAGCCCGTCGCTTCCTGTAACACCTGTTTTTGAAACAAGATATAAAAATCCGGAAGCTGATTCGGCAATTTTCTTCATTCTTTCAAGTGGAGTAGTAGGTGCTACAAGACGAATAAGGGCAAGTTCATTTCCTGGCCATTTTGAAGTCATTTCATCTGATTCTTCAGGAGGAAGATCAACAACAAGAACTCCGTCTGCACCGGCAGAAATAGAATCGTTATAAAATGCTTCTGCGCCATATGAAAGTATAGGATTATAATAGCTGAAAAGAATTATGGGAATATCTGAAAATGTTCTGATTTTTTTTGTCATTTCCATAACTTTTTTGATAGTTATGCCTTGCTTAAGAGCACGAGCAGAAGATCTCTGGATCACCGGCCCATCAGCCGTAGGATCGGAAAAAGCAATGCCGAGTTCTAAAATATCAAGCCCTGCTTTACACATCGATTCAATTATTTTAAGTGAAGTATCAAGATCCGGATCTCCTGCCGAAAGAAATCCGACAAGGGCTTTTTCTTTTTTTTGTTTCAAGGCATCAAATGCTTTATCAATTCTATTTGTCTTCATTTGTTCTTAATTCTCCTTCAATACAGGTGGTTTTTTAACCCGCACCTACAAATCCCGTAGAGACGCAAAATCTTGCGTCTCTACAGCCTAAATTATCGTTGAAACAATCCCAAGATCCTTATCACCTCTGCCTGAAAGATTAACGATTATAATTTCTTCTTTTTTCATACGCGGTGCCTGCTCCATTACAAAAGCAAGCGCATGGGAACTTTCAAGAGCAGGTATTATTCCCTCAAGCCTGCAAAGGGTTTTAAAAGCATTAAGTGCCTGATCATCATCTATAGAAACGTAGCTTGCTCTTTTTACATCTTTAAACAAAGAATGTTCAGGACCGACCCCCGGATAATCAAGACCGGCGGATATTGAATGAGCCTCAACGATCTGCCCGTTTTCATCCTGAAGTACATATGATTTCGACCCGTGCAGTACTCCTACAGAACCTTCGCCAAGGGTTGCAGCATGTTTTCCGGTAGAAATACCTTTACCGGCAGCTTCGACACCTATCATTTCAACCGGATCATCTATAAACGGAAAGAAAAGGCCCATAGCATTGCTTCCTCCTCCGACACAGGCAATCAGCAGATCCGGAAGGCGGCCGGTTTGCTCCATGATCTGTTGTCTTGCTTCTATTCCAATTATTATCTGAAAATCACGTACCATCGCGGGATACGGATGAGGGCCGGCAACAGAACCTATTATATAAAAAGTATCAACAACTGCTCCAACCCAATATCTCATAGCTTCATTCATAGCATCCTTGAGTGTGCCTGTTCCTGATTCTACAGGTACAACCTCTGCCCCAAGAAGCTTCATACGTAAAACATTAGGAGCCTGTCTTTTTATATCTTCGGTTCCCATGAAGATCTTGCATTCCATTCCGAAAAGAGCTGCTACTGTTGCAGTTGCAACACCATGCTGCCCTGCTCCGGTTTCGGCAATTACCTTCTTTTTCCCCATCCATTTGGCTAAAAGCGCCTGGCCGAGCGTATTGTTAATCTTGTGGGCTCCCGTATGCGCAAGGTCTTCGCGCTTTAAATATATGGATGCGCCTTTTAAATGTTCGCTCAATCTTTTTGCATAAAAAAGAGGCGTGGGGCGGCCTGCATAAAGGGCAAGAAGATCGTCCAATTCTTTTTTGAATTTTTCATTCGGCGTGATTTTGTTATATGCTTCTTCAAGCTCAAGGAGAGCAGGCATCAGAGTCTCACCGACATAACGCCCTCCGTAAATCCCGAAATGTCCGTTTGTATCAGGACATGGTACGGTTTTTAAAGGAGCAAAACCGCCTGCAAGAGATTCTTTGTTTGTTAAAGAGTTCATCAAAATATTCTCCTTGTTGTTTTTGTAAGCATGCATCCTGATACAATGCTTATAAAAGATTTTACTTTTTCGATATCCTTTATCCCGTAAGAAGATTCAACACCCGAGCTGATATCAACCGCATCAGGGCTGCAAAGAGATATTGCTGTTTGTATATTATCCGGCGAAAGACCACCTGCCAAAATAAGTGGATAATTTTCACCTACTATTTTAGCTTTTTCCCATTCCCACGAAAGTGCATTTCCGCCCGGAAGAGCACCTTTGCCATATTCCACGATAAATGCCGAAGCCTTGTAATCATTTACTTCTTCAATTAAAGGACTTTTTTCAATAAAAAGAGCTTTTATCACAATCAGGTTTTCTTTGCAAAGATCAGCCACAAGCTGAGGTGTTTCATTACCATGAAGCTGAACGGCACAAAGACCACTTTTTTTGGCAGTATTCATTATTGAAGAAAAACTTTCATTAACAAAAACCCCGACCTTCTTAATTTCTTTAGGCAAAGCCTGTGATATTTCACGCGCTGCGTCCGGAGCAATATATCTTGGGCTTTTTTGATAAAAAACAAATCCCAATGCATCTGCTCCAAGCTTTGCACATGAAACTGCATCACTTACTCTTGTGATGCCACAGATTTTTATCTGGGGTTTATTGCTAAGATTGTTTGTGCTGTTAATTTGTTCTATCATTATATTAATTCATCTTTTCCCGGCTTCATTAGAGACTTTAAAAATACAGCCGGATCATCAGCTTTTACAATGCTTTCACCAATTAGAAAATTAAATACTCCAAAAGAAAGATTTTTTTCAATGTCTTTACGGTTCGTTATTCCGCTTGCCGCAACTGCGATCTGATCTGCGTTTAAAAGAGAAGACAAACTCATTGCGGTTTTTATATCGGTATCAAAGGAGCTTAAATTCCTGTTGTTAATTCCGATAAGTTTTGCTCCCGCCTCTGATGCTGCTTCAAGATCTTTTTCAGAATTAACTTCAACAAGCGCATCGAGATTCAATTCAGTACAAAGCGCAATATAATCTTTAAGCTGTGTTAAAGAAAGAATCCTTACGATAAGAAGTGCCGCATCAGCTCCCATAGCCGCTGCTTCATATATCTGATAAGATGATATCAAAAAATCTTTCCTTAAAACCGGAAGAGACGATGCTTTTCTTGCTGCAATAAGATCATCCGGATTTCCCATGAAAAATTTTTTATCGGTTAAAACCGATATTGCCGCCGCACCGCCATCTTCATATCCTTTGGCATATTTTGCCGGATCAAGATCGGGGCATAATACTCCTTTTGAGGGTGAAGCTCTTTTAATCTCGGCTATTATATTAACACCGGAAGGCCCTGGCTTTATAAATTTTTGTAAAAAAGGGCGTCTTTTAATATTTTGTGCCTGATCGCGAAGTCTTTCTTCTGAAACATTTTTTTTGCAGGCTTTAACTTCACTTTTTTTATGCTCAACTATCTTTGTTAAAAAATCCATTATCCGTTTTCCTGGGTAAAGCGAACCAGAGATTCGAGTTTTGATTTGGCAGCACCTGAATCAATAGATATTTCGGCAAGCTTTATGCCTTCTTTTAGGTTTGCAGCTTTCCCCGCCGCAACCAGAGCAGCAGAAGCATTTATAAGAATAATATCTCTTTTAGGCCCTTTTTCTCCGTTTAAAATGTTTTTCGTAATCTGGGCATTATCGGAAGCTGTACCACCAATAAGATCACCGGCATTAGCCGTTTTACCGAAAAAATCTTCAGGATCAATATCATAAGTTCGAATCAAGCCATCATTTAACTCGGATATTCTTGTAGGGGCACAAATTGAAATCTCATCAAGACCATCATGCCCGTGAACCACAAATGCTCTTTTTACACCGAGAATACGAAGTGCCTGGGCGAACATTTCCGTAAGCTCAGGAGCATAAACACCCAGGATCTGATAATTTGCAGATGCCGGATTGGTAAGAGGGCCAAGCATGTTAAATATGCTTCTTAAGCCGATCTCTTTTCTTGCTTTCGCCGCATATTTCATGGCTTCATGATAAAGAGGGGCAAAAAGAAAGCCGATCCCGATTTCCTGTATGGCTTCTTCTACTATTTCAGGCGCAGTATCCAGCTTGATGCCAAGTTCCTCAAGGAGATCGGCGCTTCCACACTTGCTTGAAACGGAACGGTTTCCGTGTTTTGCGACAGTTACACCGGAACCTGCTACAACAAAAGCGCTTGTTGTCGAAATGTTAAAAGTACTGGCGCCGTCTCCTCCTGTGCCGCATGTATCAACAACGGTTTTTGCAGTTGCCTGGATACGCCGCGCTTTTTTACGCATAGCAGAAGCTGCTCCGGCAAGTTCTTCAAAAGTTTCACCCTTTGTGGCAAGTGCAGCCATAAAGGCTCCTATTTGTGCATCCGTTATGTTTCCTGAAAAAATTTCACTTAACATCTGAAACATTTCTTCTTCACCAAGATCCGTTCTTTCTATTATCTTTTTCAAGCTTTCTTTAAACATTGTTTTTCCTCTTAATGAGCTATCGGGCGAGTTACGAACCCGCCCCTACAAAAAGATTCCCCCTTAACAAAGGGGGCCAGGGGGTTGTATCTTGCCCCCGCTCCCTGTTAGTCTACGCTGTTTAGGAAATTTCTTAATAAACGTTTTCCAACAGAAGTCATAATAGATTCCGGGTGAAACTGAACCCCTTCAGTCTTATGGCTTTTATGCCTTATCCCCATAATCTCTCCTTCTTCCGATTCGGCGGTTATATCAAAACATGAAGGCAGAGTTTCTTTTGATACGGCCAGAGAATGATAGCGCATAGCTTTAAAAGGGTTGGCAATTCCCTTGTATATTGATTTCCCGTCGGATGTGACAGAAGAAACTTTTCCGTGCATAAGCTTTTTTGCCGAAACGATATCACCGCCAAAAACCGCAGCTATAGCCTGATGGCCTAAACATACGCCAAGAACAGGTATTTTACCCGTAAAATGCTTGATCACGTCCATCGAAATCCCTGCCGATTCGGGCCTTCCCGGTCCCGGAGATATAACAATACCGGATGGATTCCATACTATAATTTCATCCAATGTCGCCGCATTATTTCTTATAACTTTAACATCAGCCCCAAGTTGTCTTAAGTATTGAACAAGATTATATGTGAATGAATCAAAATTATCTATCATTAAAATCATTTCCGATCCTCCGGTATATTAATAGACTTTCATATAATGTTTTTGGCAAGGCCAGAAGAAGCCACCCTGAGTAAAGCGTACAGTTGGTACGCTGTCGAAGGGGGGCGACTGATAACGCAGTCCAAAAATTTTATATGAAAGTCTCATTTACTTTTTTGGATAAGCTGTAATGCATTTTGTATAGCCATAGCCTTGTTTTCAGTTTCCTTCAGCTCACTTTCCGGGATTGAATCAGCTACTATTCCGGCTCCAGCTCTTACCACAAGCTTTCCTTTTTCCACACAAGCGGTTCTTATCGTAATAGCCAGATCCATATTGCCGTTAAAAGAGATATATCCAACAGCTCCGCCGTATGGCCCCCTCGGCTCTTTTTCAAGTTCCGCTATGATTTCCATGGCTCTTACCTTCGGCGCACCCGATAAAGTGCCTGCAGGAAAAGTTGCAGCAAGAAGATCCCATGCATCGTATTCTTTTTCAAGATCGCAGTTTATGCTCGAAACCAGATGCATTACATGAGAATATCGCTCGATTACCATAAGATCGGTTACCTGTACGCTGCCTGTTTCCGCTACCCGGCCAAGATCATTACGCCCTAAATCGACAAGCATGAGGTGTTCTGCCCTTTCTTTTTCATCGGAAAGAAGTTCATCTGCAAGAGCCCTGTCTTTTTGCTCTGTGTTTCCTCTTTTGCGTGTTCCGGCAATAGGGCGAAGTGTAGCCACCCTGTTTTCAAGTCTTACCATAGTTTCCGGTGATGACCCAACAAGAGCAACATCTCCAAGGTGCATAAAGAAAAGATAAGGTGAAGGGTTAATATATCTTTGCACCCTGTATAATGTCCAGAAATCCGGAGCATCGTCACATATAAAAGGCTGGGATATAACCGCCTGGATTATATCTCCTGCTCTTATGTATTCTTTTGTTTTTTCAACATGATTTAAAAATATTTCCGGTTTTTGCTTTGGATAAAGAGAAAAATTTCCTTTTACCGAATCCTCATCATTAAAAGAAATCTGCTTTTTGATATTTTCCGTCATCGCCTCTATACGTGCTTTTGCTTTATTATAAGAGATCTCAGGCTCTTTATCATCATCTGTAAAGCAGATGCTTATTCCAAGAAGCGTATTTCGGATATTATCAAAAACAATTATCTCATCCGGTATTATAAAATGAGAAAGTGGCTTATCATCAGGTACCACGCAGGGAACAGGCTCAAAAAACGAAACCATCTCATATGAAAGATAGCCGACCATTCCTCCCCAGAAACGCGGCAGCCCGGCAAGCGATGCAGGACGGTAATCCTTCATGATATCTCTTAAAACATCAAGCGGTTTATTTCCATGAGGTATCTTTTTAACCGTACCGTTTTCTTTTACTTCAACATGATCTTTAAATACGCATATATGGCTGCGTGCCGAAGTTCCCAGAAAACTGTATCTTCCCCATCTTTCTCCGCCTTCAACACTTTCAAGCAAAAAGACCGGGCCTTTGCCATCGTAAAATTTACGCAGCAAAGAAACCGGCGTTTCGGTATCGGCAAGTATTTCCACGCAAAGCGGGATAACATTGCTCTTTTCAGAAAGAGCACAAAATTCTTTTTTGTCCGGAAATTGATTTAATAACATTGGTATTCCTTACATATTATAATTTATGGAGCCAGTTTCAAAACGTCCCATTTTGGCCGATCTCTGCGTTGGGCTCAAATTTCAATCCTCGAAATACTAAATGTATTCCTGTGGTTGAAATTTTCTCCCGCCTTGAGCTTGACCAAACTGAAACGTTTTGAAAGTGGCTCTATTGACTTTTTTATATCTATATCGCGTATGCCCTTTGTATATATTATATAAAACAGACTTTCAAATAAACTCTACAAAAAAAGGGCCGTAAACTTTATTTACGACCCTTTAAAATTAAAAAAGGATCGCAAAACCATTCAAGTTGTCCGCGATCCTTTGTTTTATTATTTTATATCAGATAATTAGATTAATAGGGCTTCGCAGGCAACTTTCTTTCATAGGCCCGCCAACACCAATTTTTATTTCCCGATTCCACAATTATTTTATTAAAATATTTTTTCATAAGTTTTTCTTCAAATAATTTTTTAGTATATTTACATACGGTTTGAATTGTTGTCAAGAAAATTTACCGAGGTTGTAATTTTATGCTATTATCAATATAATTTCAAAAGGATAGGGATTTGGAAACAAAAGTTAGAAAAAATCCCAACAGCCAAAAGCTGAGTAGACCCTTTTCCCCTCCTATAAATACCTTCCATGCACACAAAAAACGCCCCCCCTAAAATTTCCATTGTCTCAAGGCTGGATGTAGCCAATTACATCACCTCCTTTCCGGTTGATTTTTAGCGGGAGATACGATAGAAAAGGAGAGAAGGTTCATTAGAAAATTTGGAGAACTTGCACAGGGATAAAAAATCATTTATGGGGTGAACAAATGAATACATTTACCGCTATCGTGCATAAAGAAGAAAATCTTTATGTGGCTTTGTGTCCCGAGGTGGGAACAGCAAGTCAGGGGGAAACTATAGAAGAAGCAGTGAAAAATCTTCAGGAAGCTACAGAACTTTATCTGGAAGAATTCCCCATGAAGCATACTTACCGACCGATAATGACAACATTTGAGGTTGCCGTTCATGCCTGAACTTCCGAGAATCTCAGGCAAGGAAGCCGTTAACATATTTAAAAAACTTGGATTTTATGAAGCACGCCAGAAAGGCAGCCATGTCATCATGCGCAAGGACGACAGAGGATGCGCAATTCCATTACATAAAAATCTTGCCATCGGAACACTCAGAAGTGCTATCCGTCAGGCCGGTATTACTGTTGACGAATTTGTTACCGCCTATAAAGAAAGATAATCTTGTTAAATAGCGGCAGTGTCTGCCACCTTAAATTTTAGCCAGCTTATACTGCTTAGCGATTCTTCCGCACTCTGTAGGGGCAGCCGGTCTGTTTTTACCATTTTTCCATCCACCCTCCCTAAAACAAGCGGTTAAAGAAAAAAATTACCACCTGCCGTTTCTGTCGAATAGTAAATATTTAAGATCGACCCTCATGGTTCCTTTTTCTTAAGATCGACTGCTACTGTACATTTGTGCATAACATGTTTGATAATGACAGCTTCCTGAAAGCAGCAACACGGCAGATGTCTTAGATCTACAAAGTTTCATTCAGTAATCAATGAAAATGAAATCAATTGGACAAAATCCTGTGTTATACGTAATACGTGTTAAGAAATAATAAATAGAAATTACAGAATATCACACAGAAAATTTGACAAAAACTATAAATTTCTTTATAAATTAACTACTTTTCATACAGATTTTGTTACCGGCATCAAATAAGGCATATTACGTATATTAATTGTTAGGTTTTTGAGGATAAATTTCTATGCTTGACGAATTTTCAAATGATATTGAACGCATTCAAGCCCTGCAAAATATGCTTATTGCTATCTCAACAGGTGAACAAGCTAAAAGTAGTGATTATACGGAACTAAGAGGTTACTTATTAGAGAATTCTGCATACAAGCAACTTCTACCATCGTTTGTAAGAACAAATAGAGAGTTAAATCAATTTTGGCCATTTATAAAAAATAAATACGGCACCTATGCGGAGCGCCGTGCGTATATTTGGCAAGAATTTACCCCCATCCTCGATTTTTTGGAAGGTAAAAATCGAGCCCCACTAGATCAATCCACATCCGAAATTCTAAAGCAGTTCGATTCAGATGGGGTACATGTAGTATGGCAACGCGCGTTGGAACGACGTACAACTGACCCAGAGGGCGCAATAACGGCAGCGCGAACATTACTTGAAACAGTCTGCAAACATATACTTGACGAACAGCAAATCTCATATGATAACAATAAGATCGAATTACATGAACTATACAAGCTAACAGCTGGTGAACTTTCGCTATCACCAAGTCAGCACACAGAAGACGTTTTTAAACAAATATTGTGGGGGTGTTCTGCTATCGTTAATGGGCTGGGGACTTTGCGAAACAGGCTAGGTGATGCACATGGTAAAGGCAAAGCACCTGTTCGTCCAGCATCACGGCATGCTGAGCTTGCAGTTAATTTGTCCGGTGCTCTCTCTCTATTCTTAATAGCAACATTCAATGACCGATACAAAACCTAACCTGGCGCTTTACTCGGAATTGTGTTCCGCCTTGCTCCACACAATCCGGTAAGCTTTTCGTTATGTGCAAATGAGTAAGTTTATGACTGAACTGGATAAAATACTTATAACATCGTCATTAACTATCGGCGGTGGAGTTATTGTCTATGTACTAGGCCAAGTTATCTCTAAATTTATAATAGAGCCAACACATGAAATGTACAAGGTGATTGGGTCAGTGAGATACAATTTGGCTTACCACGCCGCTACAATCAGTACGTCAATATCCCGGACGCCAGAAAAATCAGATCGTGCATTTGAAGATATATTGAAAAACTCATGTGAATTGATAGAAAAAGTTAATTCAATACCCTTTTACAAAGCAATTTCGTTTATTTCTATTGGTAAGTTACCATGTAAAGAAAATGTGAAACTCGCAGCAAAGCGATTGCGGGGCCTATCTACCTATGTACACGAAATTGGTGAGGAAGCAGCATCAAACGTAAAGGAAATATCGCAACGGATAGTGGCCATCGAAAAACTTTTAAACTTGGAACGCTTAGACTAATGTGAACACATAACATGCTTCTTCACCAGAATCGGGCCAAACGGCGGCCCGCTCTGGTGAGAAGCGGCGTTGGGCTACGAGATAAAGATGAACCAAGAAAAAGAAATAATTGATGCGGCAAAGGCGCTGGGACTTGGCGATCTGATACCCGAGGTATATCGTGATATGCTCCAACCAGCCGTCAGGCAGGTTGGTGAAGGCCTTGCTGTAATAGCAAAAGCCGTAAAAATATCCCTTGCTCCATTAGAGGCAGGAGTATGGGGTTACCAGCAAATCAAGGAATGGCTTTCATTCCGTGTTACGAGTATACTTGCAAAAAAGCAGGTAAAGAAAATTCAAGCAGCTCCCTTCAACATTGCTGGACCTCTTGTGCTTCAATTAATATTCGCTAAAGATGAACCAGATCTAAAAAATTTATATGCATCATTATTGGCAACGGCAATGGATGCAGATGATAACTCAGCCCATCCCTCATTTGTATCAATCATTCAACAACTGACGCCGGATGAAGCAAAGATACTACAATACGTTGCTAAAATCGATGAGAAATGGCCATCTTTATCTGAAGACACATCTGTTGAAGGATATGCAAAAGATTCAGTCGATTCAAAGTTCAAAAAATGGTGTGAAGAAGCAGGTGTCAAAAAATTAGATGGGTCTGAAACTTATATGGACAACCTTATTCGCCTTCGCATTTTTAGACATGTGGTTGGAAATGATGCCAAATATGAGCCACCTGGATACAATCGACATGGTGATTACGGAGCCTCTGTCTCTAATACCGAATATGAGTTGTTAGAATTAACATCGTTTGGGCGACATTTCATTAACGCTTGCATCGAAAGTGGAAAGCCCAACAAATAACTGGTGCGGACGCTAAGGGCGACGCCGCACAGTTCGGCGTTACTCTCTTTCCATCCGTATTCCTCAATTCATACAACTGTTTCCTACTTAACAGTTGTAGGTGAATTGCAGTTTTTTCCGGGGAAAAAATTTGTTACATCGACAACTTCTTTGCTGTTTCTCAATTTAAGATATTTTTATATATCACAGTTTGATTGAATAAGTAAAGGTAAAGGGGTCAAATCTCCGCTTAGCTCTTATTGATGAAAAAAACAGTGCTGTATAGGGCATAGTGGTCAGGAATAACAATTCCACAATTAAGCTCAAAGCACAAAAATAGAGAAAAAATAAAGAAGAGCTAATAGGAGATTTGACCCTTTATTATTCCTCAGTTAATGCTCCCAAAATTTGTGAATTTTTGAAGCGTCTTATGCATGGTCATGATAAGAAAGTATTTTTGATTTGGGATGGTCATCCAACTCACAAGTCAAAACTTGTATAGATTCATTTGATGGGCGTTTAGAGATATTTTTACTACCTTCATATTCTCCTGACTTGAACCCTATTGAACAGTTATGGAACCACACTAAAAACAATGGCGTTGGAATACAACCTGTAAATGGTCCTGATCAGCTAAAAAGGGCGGTAATTAATAAACTACGCCGTCTTCAAAAGTTGCCAAAAATAATTTCTTCATTCTTTCGACATCCAGAATGTGTCTATATTTTGAGCGAGTGATGTATATAGACTTAAGAACTCATTAGTAATACGGAAAACCCAGGTCTTATATATAAAAAAATATGAAATCCAAACGTAAATATCAGAAGTATAAACCATTGGTTTCAGATTTTGTAACATCCCGGGCCGCTTAACCGGCTGTGGCCACCTGCTTCCGTAATTACTTCTATTTGAGTGCCGATTTCCCCTTTATTTTATTTTTCTATTGATTTAATTTATCCAAAATGTTAGCCAAATCTTTATATTGTTGTTCATTATACAATTTGTGCCGTTTTGGCATTTTCTGGAATAAATAATCCATTATCATATTTCAAATTATACTATTTTTATAATTTTAAAAGGATTGAGTATGACCGGATACAACTAAGCCCCAATCTTCAGATAGATGAAGCATGGGGCTTTTGTGTTTTTAGATAAGTTGATTATCATCGGACTGGTTCGTCATATATTTCATAAGTATCTTCTTAATAAATTCTGAAAAAACATGAAATCTATGTGGATACTGTAAAGGTGTAAGGATTTAAAACTAAATAATTTATCGTTCTATATGATCTAATAAATAGAATGTTGGGCTGACTCATGGCTATTTTGGTATAAATCTCAGAAGAGTGCGAGGCAGGAGGGGTATAGGTGGCTTCTATCATACTATAAAAGCGAGGTGATGCCTTGTGATGATTTGAAGAACTTCCGCGATGGACAACAACGGAGCTAATGGCAGTACTTCGGTACAGATACTGGCATAAGTTTCTCGACAGGCTGGTACAGAATGCTGATTTTCCTCATTTAAGAGCTTGTATCTTATTGGTTTTATTGATTCTCAATTTTGAAAAAAAGTAGTTCTGTAACAGCTTGTCGATTCCTCAACCTGATTTGAGATTCTCATTGCCAGAAAAGGTGAGCAGGATAAGGTGGGAAGAGACCATAAAGATTACATTTTGGGGGTCGGCCCAACAAAGGAAGGACTCAGGACAAATCTACGGATTCTGATCCTGTATGAAGATAGCTGATCATGGGTAAATAATTCGTGAGATGGCAGGAATGGTTTAATATACTCTTATCCCTCTGGGAGATATTATTCGGCCATTTCTTGGTTTGTCCCGAAGTCGTTAAATATCATTAATAATTATGGAGGTAACAAATGATGAATAGATTGGTGTACTTTTCATGTCTTGTCGCAGTGTTAACATGTTTTATCGGAATAGCTGTATCAGCCCAGGCTGCGTCCTATGCTTATATGGGCAATTTTGGCATGAATACTGTTTCGGTAGTGGATACTGCTACCAATATGGTAACCGCAACCATACCCGTTGACAATTGGCCAACAGGTGTCGCAGTCAACCAGGCAGGAACACGAGTTTTTGTAGCCGAAGGTTCCGAGATCAAAGTGATTGACACAGGCGCTAATTCTATAATAGGTACAATATCAACAACTTCTGCAACCCATGGCATCGCGATAAACTCAGCGACCACGAAGCTTTATGCTTCTACTTTCGGGGACGTAATTGTTGTGGATACGCTCACACGTTCAATCGTGGCAACAATTCCCATAACTGCACAGCCTTGGCATACTGTAATGGGTATCGCAATTAACAGGGCAGGTACTCGCCTTTACGCGATGATTCCTGAAGAAAACTTAGTAGCAGTGATTGATACGTCCACAAACACAATAATTGGAACTGTTTCTGTAGGTATCTCGCCTATTGGCGTTGCTATGAGCCCGTCCGGCACTCGTGCCTATGTGGTGAACTACGGTGAGCCAATTTCGTCGGCGACAGACAAACCCGGTACTGTTTCCGTCATAGACACGTCTGCCGGAGCAGTCGTAGCAACTATCCCCGTAGGCAACAATCCCGAGAATGTAGCCGTTAATCCGGCAGGTACAAGGGTATATGTCACAAACTGGTTATCAGATACTGTATCAGTTATCGACACGGCCACCAATACAGTGGTTTCCACTATTCCCGTGACGGACGGTATGCCGCGCAGCGTAGCAATAGATGAATCAGGCGCCCATATTTATGTGGGAACGACAGCGTCTCAGACTGTTTCGGTTATTGACGCAGCCAGCAATACGGTAGTTGCACGTATATCTGGCCTTATTGGTGTCAATAGTATTGCCATCGGTCCTGATGAGAGTCTGGGCGGCATAAGTAAGCGAACGAGTATACAGAAGGTCGTATGTACAAACCTATCCACAAGACAGTCCGTAATCATCCAAGGAGAGTCTGTGGCATTGACCGGTTCCTGGAACTGTGAGGACGCGGGCTTGGCTGTCCGCCAAGGTGATAGCATCAATATGACCGTGAAAGGACTTTCCTTCTGAGGGCCAAAGTTTCTTGATTAATTGAACTATCTATTTGGAGTTAGACCGTGGATGCTACGGTTTGATATTCCAGAGGAAAATAAATAAATTTATAAGGGGGCTTTATGAAAATGTTCAAATCGGTTTTTATTGTTGTGGTTGTAATTTTACTTTGTTCTCAAGTTGTCTCTGCCAATTTAATCCAAAATGGTGGTTTTGAGACGGGTGGCTTTACCGGATGGAACTCGGCTGGTGATATATCTGTGGTAGGAAGTATATACGGTAGTGGGCCGATAGAAGGTGCGTATCAAGCTGTTCTATCAACTTCAAGAGCATCATCAGCCGAAAACCTGGAGACATTCCTTGGCTTGTCAACGGGGACGTTAAATACACTAACAAATCCCGCCCAGCCTGTTTTTGGCGGATCAGCAATCAAGCAAACCTTTGTTACAACTACCGGGGGCACAGTTTCATTTGCATGGAATTTTCTTACTGATGAACCGGGCAAATCAATTGGAAATGATTTTGCTTTTGTCACGCTGGATAATCAACTCCTCTGTCTCGCCAACACCTATTCCACCCTTACAGGTTCAAGTACCCTTTTTGTAAGCGAAACTGGATTTAATTCAATGTCACTAAGCCTTGGTTCACCGGGTTTACATACAGTTGCCTTTGGCGTTGTAAACGTTCTTGATGATTATGGTGATTCCGGACTGCTGATTGATGGCGTATCTGCCCATGTCGTTCCGCTGCCCAGCTCATTATTGTTAATTCTGACCGGATTAATCGGTACTGGATTTGCAAGGAAACAATTCAATAGGTTTTCGCGTTATTCCGCCAACTGAACATCCCATCGTCTGGAAGACAAGGGGTCCAAGAGGAGCTGATTTAAAATTGATTTTCTAACTCTTATTGATGGGAATGCAACGGAATAATAAAGGGGTCAAATCTCCGCTTAGCTCTTATTGATGAAAAAAACAGTGCTGTATAGGGCATAGTGGTCAAGAATAACAATTACACAGTTAAGCTCAAAGCACAAAAATAAAGAAGAGCTAATAGGAGATTTGACCCCTTTTTTCTTTCTATTAATATGGAAAATAAGAGCCAAAAGCGGACTTGACCCCTGGCTTTCTGTTTGAGTCGGGGTTAGAGATATCAGGGACGAACCACCAGCACGGAACAGGGGGCCCTTCTGACGACACTTTCCGTTACACTGCCCATAAATACTCTTTTGGGACCTGTGACCCCCCGGGTGGCCATTACGATCATGTCCACCTTATCGGCTTCTACACACTCAATAATCCCGCCATAAATATTTTCATGGTATTTTACATTCATGGTAACTGGTATATCCGATATATGTTTTTCTGTAAATTTTTTCAACATTCCTTCCGCATTAGTCACGATGTCACTCAGTTTTCTTAGGCTCTCTGACCCTTCGTGATACATGCTTGAAAAAGGGTTGCTGATAATGTGTGCGACAATTAGTTTTGCCCCAAAAAGTGAAGCCAATCCGGTAGCTTTTATGAGGGCCTGGGCGGAGTAATCTGAAAAATCCGTTGGACAGAGTATTCTTTTAAATCCTTTATCCATAACGACCTCCTTTATATAAGTGGAAATGACGTACGGTTCATTATTTTTAAGTATTATTTTTATAAAATAAGCGTTATGTATGATTTGTATATAGGTCGATGGCATCATTTTATTAGGTAAAAATCCCAATAGTTGGGACTTCAACCCCCATCTGCACGTGATGGTCTTTTTCCGGGGGATAGTGCGCGCCCTTTAGTTATTCATTTTTTTTTAATTCAAGCCATAATACGCTTACTTTTTTTAAATTTTCGGTTAAGATATTTTTACATATCACAGTTTCACCCAAACCTTTGATAAGAAGAATGTATGAAGGAGTTGCTTTAATCTTGGAGTACTATTTCTTGTGTGAAATTCTTTCTTCCTTGTTTATTCCAATCAAGAAATATTTTTTATTTCGTATTCCATAAAAGGTTTTTCCATAGGCGGTTTTCCCCATCATTATGAGAACATCCTATCCAACCCTTGTAATTTGAAAGTCGCATGAAACGCTTTTACCTTGCTCAATTGGGATTAGGATGTTGACGGGGAGTTATGTATTCTGAAAGAGGAGGTCGCTATGCGCCTCAATGGAAGAAAACGATAATCTCCCCGCCTATGTAATAATATCTTATGCAGCCTTTTTTATCACCTGCTTTTTCTTAAAGTTGATTGAATACTCACTGTCATCCCTTACAATCGCATAGATGATTCCCAATAGCTTTCTGGAAACTGCAACAAGGGCCACCATCCTTTTCATGCCTCTACTAGTCAGCCTTGTGTAGTAATCATACATGATACCATTCTTTCTTATGGTCTGGATCGCTGTATAATAAAGGATCTTCCGGAGCAGACTCCTCCCTCTTTTTGAGATCCTCCGCTGTCCTTTCATTTTACCGGAGCTTATCTCGTAGAGATCAAGACCGGCCAATTTCATGATCTCTGAGCGTGTCTTGAATTTTTTAAAATCTCCTATTTCTCCGATGATACCTGCCACAGATACAACACCAAGCCCTTTTATGAAAAGCAGCTTTGAGCTATAGGTTATCCTCCCGAGAGTTATCTCCATTTCACTCTCTATCTCGGAAATAAGGTTTTTTAGCATCTCCAATTGAACGAGAATGTGTTGTATATCCATGGAGAGACCCAAAATACCTTCTCTGATCCCTATGGTGTTTTTGGCAAGGCTGATAAGCATATCCGCATGCTGCTCTTTAAACTTGCCCCTGCTCCGCTTCCTCATCTCTTCGCCAAGAAGTTTTTTATCCAAAACACTTATGGCGTCCGGCGTAGGATATTTCTTGAGGAGATAGAGCGGTGTCCGGCATTTTATGTCTTTCATCACTTTCTTAAACTCGGGGAACAACAGAAAGACCAATTGCTGTAACTGGTTTACAAGAGCAGTCCGTTCCCTTACATGCCTCTCCCTCGAGTTGTTCAACCTCCGTAAATACGCAGCATCACCCTCAGGAATGACTATGCTCAACGCGTGACCCCATCGTATAATATCTGCAATTACCCGCGGATCTTTATCATCGGTTTTTAAAGGAGAATTATCGCTTAATTCCTTTACCTTCTTTGTGTGCATGGGATTGACCTGAACCACTTTCACCGAGTAGTAATAGGGACGTCTATGTTTTTATGCTTTACGTCCGATTGTTTATAAATTGAGAGCCGTGGTTTGCCGTTAAACTTACATGATAATCCCCCTGCGAATCATTTCTTGACAGACTCACAGATTTAGGCTTAAATTGACCAGAATTTTGGTTAATCTTAATTGGAGTCATATTATGAAAATAATGTCATTATCTGAAGCAAAAATGAAGTTCAGCGCCCTTGTGGATATTGTAAATACAAATGACGAGGAGATCATCGTGACAAAAAATGGTCGTCCTGCGGCGGTTATTATCAGTTCCGATGAGTATGAAAGCATAAAAGAAACATCCCGAATTATCTCGGATGCGGATTTGATGTCTGAGATCAGACAAGGTTTGAAAGATTTGAAGGCTAAACGGGCGAAGGTTTACACTCTTGAGGAATTATGAAGCCCAAACTTTATTCACTGAGGATTCCGGATGAAACAGCAACCTTGATTCGTGGAATGCACCCGGAACTAAAGAGCAAAATCAAGTCGGGCCTTAAAGCAATCCTGGAAGATCCCCATACCGGCAAGCTGCTGCGTAACGAATTGGTCGGATTGCGAAGTTTTCGCGTCAGCAGATTCAGGATTATTTACCGCATTATGAAAAAAGAAGTGGAAATAGTCACCGTCGGTCCTCGTATACAGATTTACGAGGAAACGTACAAACTGCTTCAAAAGAAAATATAGAAATGCGTTTGTTATAACTTAACATCCTTTCAAATCGACTTTTCTTATTTTCTCAACAAACAAACCGGCAGTCTTATCGCATATGCTGTGCTCATAAATAGAGCCTTCTTTATTAACTCCTCTTATCTTTGTATCAAAAAAAAACCACTTTAAAAGCTTTATACCTGTGTCGGTTCGGTTACTGTCTTGAATTTCTTCTTCAGTGAATGGTGCCGGTTCAGGTATTTCATATCCGCTGTCGATTAACGATTTCATGAAATTCAATATTCTTCCAAGCCTTAACATAGTAACTGCCTGATTTCTTTTAATAAGCAGGGCAATCTTATAAGAATCGATCTTATCTATTTTTATTTTGCCACCATGGATGAATTTCATGTATAATGCGTAAGAATAAAGGGGATGTTGTGTTCCTTGCAGAAATTAGTTTTAACATTATACGTATACAAATTATATCAAGACTGAGTGTGTAAAATGAGAGAAATTAAAATTTCAGAAGAGCCAATTGAGCTCTATAAAATCTTGAAGTTTGAAAATATGGTCGACAGTGGCGGTCAAGCTAAATATGTGATTTCTGAAGGTCAAGTTATAGTAAATGGGAAAATCGAAACCAGAAAAAGAAAAAAGATTTTTTCAGGTGATGTCGTAGAATTTGGAGAAAACAAAATCCGTGTACAAGTCAAATGAGAACGTGAGTTAGGTGGTTATAAGGAGACCTATATCAAAAATGAAAAGTAATTTATGACAATCGATTTTACAACACTGCCTGATTCCGAGGTGTCCTGTGTAAACTGCGAGGCCTGCTGTTGCCGTTTAGAAGTAATGCTCATTACCGATACCGGAGTTCCCGATAATTTTATTGAGATAGATAAGTGGGGAGGTATGACCATGAAGCGGATGGAAGATGGCTGGTGTTCTGCCTTGGACCGAAACACCATGCTTTGTAATATTTACGAGAATCGGCCATGGGTTTGCCGTGAATTTGAGATGGGAGAATACGAATGTATTTACGAGCGAGCCGCCAATCTGAAGATTGAATAAGAGAAAAGAAAGGGGTTATTATATCTCAGCATCCTTTCAAATCGACTTTTATTATCTGTTCAGCAAACAAACCGGCAGTCTTGGCGCATATGCTGTGCTCATAAATAGAGCCTTCTTTGTCAACTCCTCTTATCTTTGCATCAAAAAGGAAACAACTTAAAAGCTTTATACCTGCGTCGGTTCGGTTATTATCTTTAATTTCTTCTTCTATAAATGGCGCTGGTTCAGGTATTTTATATCCGCTGTCGATTAACGATTTCATGAAATTTAATATTCTTCCAAGCCTTAACATAGTAACTGCCTGTTTTCTGACTGTTGTGTGCGAAACGGGAAGAGCGCTTGAACGCATTAAAGAATATTTTTCGGGAAGTATTTCAAGCTTATTGCACAGGTCAAAATCGCTGCTTCCCGGAGAGGGATAAAAAATTGAAACACCTGCAAGTACTCTTCTTTCGGCAAGATATAAAAGATCCGAAACCGAGTTTTCCGGTGCCTGGAAAGGTGCTCCGGCAATTATATACCCGACTGCGTTAAGGTCATATTTTTCAGCAAATAAAAGTACTTTGTCAAAAGCTTCTCTTACATCCGGCCTTTTAAATCTTTTGAGTTGTTCTGATGAAGATGAACCAAGGGAAAGATTAAGGGTTTTAAAGCCCGACTCTTTCATAAGACATATCATTTCTTCATCAAGCGATGTGGGCAACAGCCCGTTCATTGCTCTTAGTTCAAGCCCTGATTTGCTATATCGAACCTTTATTTCACAAAGAAGTTCTGTGAACCATTTTTTATCAAGGCTGAGATTTTCATCTTCGAAATCTATAAAAGCTGCTTCATTTTTGTTTATATTATTATCAAGCTCTCTTAAAACTGATTCAATACTTCTTTTCCTGTATTTCAGATATGACAAAGCGCTTACGGAACAATAAGAGCATTTCATAGGACAACCCCTGCTTGCAGAAATAACTATGCTTGCACTTTTTCCTCTTTTGTAAAAACTATTTTTTAAAAGAGCGATTGCAGGCAAAGGTTGATTGTCAAGATTGCCAATTAAAGCAGGTTTATTTACATGTAAGCTTCCGTCTGTTTTGCGATAAACAATGCCTGAAATCAAATCAAGGCTTTTCTTTTCTTTAATAGCCGCAGCAAGAAGAGTCATTGATTCTTCTCCTTCACCACGAATAACAAAATCAACCGCACTGTTTCCCATTACACTATTATAAAGAGCTGTAGGGTGATGACCGCCAAGTACTATTTTACAATCAGGGTTAGACGCTTTAACAGCTTCTGCTGTCATCAGCGCATATTCTGCATAAGGCGTAAACAAAGATGAAATTCCAATAAGAAAGGCTCCGGTTTTAGCCGCTTCTTTTGCTATATGTTCAAAACTGTATCCAAAGTGCTTGAAGCTGTTAAAAAGTGCAAAAGGAGATATATCTTCTTTGCCGTAATATTCATCAAGGTAACTCATCTCATCCGGAACTTGAATTCTGTGAGATTTTGAAGTAGCAAGACCGTCAAATATCTCAACTGAGAAACCAGATTTATCAAGTGCTGATGCTATACATGCCAGCCCATAAGGAATAGTCCTTTTTGCTGTAAGATAAAAATCCCTGATGGGTGGTTGAATAAGCAAAATATCAGTCATGACCATTTTCCCTAAGTTTATGCATTGTAGAAGCGATTGATTGATGACACAGTATAAAAACTTTATTCAAAAGTCTATAGAAGATACTTGATTCTACAAATAAGCTATTGTAAAATAAACAAGATTTTTAAGGGGGTGTATATTATGGACATATCTGTGGAAGAATTAGCTACAAAAGCTATGTCTTTATCTGGCGAAGCAAGAGCTTTGCTGGCTGAAAAACTTGTTGAGAGCCTTGATCAAGAGTCAATTCATGAGATTTGGCTAATCGAGGCAAAAAAGCGACGCGATGAAGTACGAGGCGGTCGAGTTAAAGCAATACCAGGTGATGTGGCAATGCAAAGCATCCAAAAACTTTTTGATTGTAAATGACCTATTCATTCCATCCAGCTGCAAGAGCTGAATTTGAGCAAGCTATACTTTATTATTTTGAGAACAGCTCATCGCTTGCATCAGCATTTTATTCTGAAATAGAATGTGCAATTGAAAAAATAGTTGAGAATACATCCCTGTATCGTGTGATTGATGAAGATGTGCGCCGCTGCCTAACAAAACGTTTCCCCTATGCTATTCTTTACACAATTGAAGATAATTATATTCTAATATTAGCCGTTATGCATTGCAGTAGAAAACCATCTTATTGGAAAAATAGGGTCGTTGAGAAATAGTATAAACAATTGAGGTCGGATTAGCCGAAGAAAAAAGATGCAATTTGTTAAATTAGGAAAGAAAGGACAGGTTTTGTTACCCAAGGCTATTTTGCATAAGGCAGGGATAAGTGGCGAAACGTCGCTTCTGGTTGATACCTCATATGACGGAGCCATTGTATTGAGGCCGACTGGAGTATGCCCAATTGAGATTTGTAATGATGAGCGTATTGCTTATAGGATAACCCCGGAGCAGGCTGACAAGCTATATAGTGCCCTGAAAAAATGAAAATTGGCTCAATAATTATAGATAACAACACAGTTCTGGCTCCTCTGGCTGGCATAACGAACCTTCCATTCAGGCTTATCGCAAAAAAAGCCGGATGCGGCCTTGTATGTTCTGAAATGGTAAGTGCAAACGGCATTACCTATGGTTCCCAAAAAACCCTTAATATGCTTGATTCTTTGCCTGAAGAACGACCTGTTTCATTTCAGATTTTCGGCTCCGATCCTTTTATTATGGCAGAAGCTGCAATAATTGTTGAATCTGCCGGTGCTGATATAATCGATATAAATTTCGGCTGTTCCGTTAAAAAAGTCGTAAAAACAGGCGCTGGTGTTGCTCTTATGAAAGAGCCCGGCAAAACCGAAGCTATATTAAAAGCTATAAAACAAAGCGTTAAAATTCCTGTTACAATAAAGATAAGAACCGGATGGGACAAATCCGGTGATCAAGCGCTGGCAACAGCTAAGATTGCAGAGTATTGCGGTATTGATGCTATTGCAGTTCATCCCAGAACGGCGAGTCAGGGCTTTAGAGGTGTGGCCGACTGGTCTTTAATATCAAGAGTAAAAGAAAATATATCCATTCCGGTTATTGGAAACGGGGATATTATTACTGCAAATGATGCTGTTTCGATGCTGAATCAAACCGGTTGCGATGCGGTTATGGTAGGCAGGGCAGCTATTGGCAATCCTATGATATTTCAGCAGATAAATGCTCTTATTGCAAAAGAGCCGTTACCTCCTGCAAGCTTGGCTCAACGTTTTAATTGCATGAAAGAATATCTAAAAGCAAATGCGGAGTATTTCGGGGAAAAACAGGCATGCTTTATGATGCGAAGCCGCCTTGGCTGGTTTGTTAAGGGGCTTGATTCAAATGCAAAGTTTCGTGAATCCATAAAACATATCACTTCGGAGCAAGAAGCGATTGATATCATAAATTCATATTATGATTTCCTATATACTTCCGGATAAAGTTTTTGGACTGCGTTATCAGTCGCCACCCTTCGACGACATACGGTCTGTATGTCTTACTCAGGGTGGTTCCTTATGGCCTTGCCAAAAAAATTATCTGAAAGTCTATATAAGTTACACATCAACCCATCTTATATTCTGCAACGGCTTTTGTTAATATACCACCTCTTGCACTAAATTCTCCTGTAATTTCCATTTGTTTTGGTTTCAGCACTTCTACAAGATCATCTAAAATTTGATTTACTACATGCTCGTAAAAAATACCTACGTTTCTGTATTGGAGCAGATAGTATTTCAAGGATTTGAGTTCTATAATTTTTTTATCGGGTGTGTATCGGATAATTATAGTGCCGAAATCCGGAAGGCCTGTCATTGGACATACTGAAGTAAACTCGGGCTGTTTTATTTCGATATCTATATCTCTTTTCTGCCTGTATTTATAATCCATAGAAATTAATATATCTGATTTAATACTATCAGGATTTTGTGCTACATAATTTGGTTTCATTTTTTTTGCTTTAGCCATATTTATTACTCCTTGTTAATTTCAAGTCTCTTTCCACAAGACAATCTGTATGTTCCTAAATAACCCGCCTGGATAAAAGTCTGCATAAAAGCAGGTACTGTGCTTAATTCGACATAATGTGCTCTTTGAGCAAGAGTCTGAGCTTCCAGTCGTTTGCGTGAAGATATTAAAGCCATCTTTGCCCCTATCCCGGCGGCATTTCCCACCTGTTTGAAACGCTCATAAGGCAATAACGGCAGCAATCCAACTGCCACAGCGCTCTCAATATTAATATAACTCCCAAAAGCTCCGGCAATGATTACCTGGGTAATATCTTCCTCACCACAGCCCTTAGCTTCCAGTAATAGCTGAATCCCTGTGCGGATAGCAGCTTTTGCAAGCTGCAATTCTCTTATATCACTCTGAGTAATAACAATTGCTTCCTGCCCGTTTCTTTTTTCTTCGCTTACCAGAACAAATTCAAGATATTTACCGTTTGACCTCACTCCAGGATATGCTTCAGACATCCTGCCGCCTTTATCTATAATACCTGCCGAATAAAGTTGCGCCAATGCATCCAGAATACCTGAACCGCAGATCCCTGCAGGTGGAGCCCCGTCAATTGTCTGATACTGCACATTTCCGTCTAATATCAGAATATCTTCGATGGCTCCTGCTGAAGCGCGCATGCCGTATTGGATGTGCCCTCCTTCAAATGCTGGACCGGATGCACATGAAGCGCTGACAATTTCTCCGTTTGCAACCAAAGAAATTTCGGTATTTGTTCCGATATCGATAATCAACACAACTTCTTCGATATTTCCGGCATCAGTTGAAAGCAATACCGAAGTATGATCAGCACCAACAAAACCGGCTATATTGGGTAAAAGATGTAAAAAAGCACCTTTGGCAATTTGCAAACCGGCATCACGGGCTTTTATATCCAAAGCTTTTTTTACTGCCGGGATAAAAGGTGATTCAGCCAGTTGTTTTACCGGTAAATTAAGAAGTAAGTGGTGTATCGCGGTATTTCCTACAATCACTGCATCGATGATTTCATCACATTTTGCATCTATCTTTGAACATAAATCTTTTGCCATCTCGTTTATGGAATTTACTACAAGATTCTTTAAATCGAATGCTTTGGCAGGTGACTGAATTGCATGGTTGATCCGGCTAATAATATCTTCACCATAACCTATCTGAGGATTCATTACACCTTGGGCTGCAAGTGTTTTACCGTTTTCTAAATCAACCAGATATCCTGCAATTTTAGTTGTTCCCAAATCCACAGCAAGACCAAGTTTACGCTCCGATAAAGTCAGACCGATTACTTCGTCTTCCCGTACACAAACATTGCACATCCAGTTTAATTCCCGCAGTTTCGGGGAAATACTCCGCATAACATCTATATCAATCTTGTTACAATTTAAATTATATGTTGAATTAAGCAGTTCCAAAAGCCTGTCAGCATCAGCTCTTAGATCCGACATTGCGGGTGGACTAAGACTAACCTTATAAGAATTTACGACAGGTTCCGGCAAAATATTAATTTCCAGCCCTTCTGTCTGAGTCCGCTGAGGAGCTGTAATTGATTCAGGAGGAAGGTATATTTTACAATTGCTTAACGGATATGCTTTACAGGCCAGACGCCAACCATCATCACACTCTTTTTTCGAAAATATTTCTTTTTCGCTTTGAGTCGGTTTTGACACTGTCCCGTCAATAACTTTGACTTTACAGGAACGGCATTTTCCCTGGCTTCCGCATACGCTCTTAATATTGATTCCAAGCTGATGAGAACATTCCAAAAGAGACTTGTCGGAATCGCATTGCCCTCTGCGGCCTACAGGTTCAAAATCAATTTTATAGAGCCCAACGGCTTGCTCGGTCTTATGCATTTGTTATTCACATGAGTAGTGATTTTTTTTAAATCAATCTGATTCCGGGATGTTGTCAATTTATTTCAAACTGCTTCCATTAACAGGTGCAACCAAAATATATATGTTTTTTAGTCTCTTATATCGCATTAACAAACTTATATGTCAAGTTACACTCTGGGTTTGCACCGGATAACCGCATTTCTTTTATGGGACAGTAATAATGATTATTGGATGTTATTCTTCTATAACCATCTTAAGAAACAAATCACTTTTTAAGCCATTTTCTGCTTGATACTTAAATCCTTTTAATCTAAGTATACTCCCATCAGAAACTCTCGCCGGCACAACAACTTTATAGAGCTTTTTATTAAATCCCTGTGATATGCTGACAATTTTTTGTGTCCCCATTGCAGCTTCATGCGGAGTAATTTTAAGAATGCCGTAAAGATTGTTATCATTTCCCGTGCTGACCGGCCTTATAACTTGCAGCCTATGACTTCTTTTCTTCCCTGTCAGATTTTTGATCATTCCGGTTAAACCGATTTGCGGCATTTTTGACATTATTTTTATCCAGATCATTCCGCATAAAAACCCTCCGATATGAGCCCACCATGCAATCCCTCCGGCTTGTCCACTGCTTCCGGCAGCATTTAAGACCTGGAGGAAAAACCAGAAAATCAGAAAGAAAAAGGCCGGTATTTCAATAATCCATGGGATAATAATTATAGGAATCAGCGTTAATATTTTTGCATTAGGATAAAGAATAAAATAAGCGCCCATCACACCTGCAATAGCCCCGCTTGCCCCTATTGTAGGAAAATTGGAATAATAATTAAAGAAAAGATGTGTCAATCCTGATAACAGCCCGCATGCAATGTAAAATACAAAATAGCGAAAAGGCCCCATACTGTCTTCTACATTGTCGCCAAATATATAAAGTGTCCACATATTGCCCAGAATATGCCAAAAACTTCCGTGTAAAAACATGAAGGATATAAAAGGAAACAACTGCTCTATAGCTGTAAAATTAGTGGAAATATGGGGTACGGAATAACGTGCCGGCACAAGGCCGTATAAGTAATCAAAATTATATAGATTTTGTCCCTGGGAAAGTTGTACAAGAAAAACAACTATATTAATGCCTATGATGGTGTTATTTACTACCGGATAGTTTTTGGAAGTTATTGTGTCACGAAGTGGTATCATTAGATAATACGCATACTTAAATCCATGCTTCTTGCTGAATGGGTAAGAGCACCAATTGAGATAATATCAACCCCGGTATCGGAATACAAATTCAGGTTTTCTTTTGTAATATTGCCGGAAACTTCAACCATTGCTTTTTTGCCAATTAATGACACTGCCTCTTTAATCTGGCTGATATTCATATTGTCTAACATAATAACATCGGCTTTTGCGGCAAGAGCTTCTTTTAGGGAAATAAGATCCGAAACTTCTACTTCTATTTTTATCAGATGTGATATTTTATTGCGAACACGCTCAATCGCTTTTTTTATTCCGCCACATGCGGCGATATGATTATCTTTTATTAAAACACCGTCATATAATCCGATTCTATGATTATATGCACCCCCTACCCTGACAGCATATTTTTCCAGAACTCTCCAGCCAGGTATGGTTTTCCGTGTATCAACAAGGCGGATTTTTTTATTATCAAAAAGTTCGACATATGACCGAACGTTTGTTGAAATTCCGGATAAACGCTGCAGAAAATTTAAAGCAATGCGCTCACCTTTTAAAAGAACACAAAGCTTTCCTTCAATCTCCATTACTGTTTCGCCGTTTTTGACCAAATTCCCATCTTTAAAAAAAGGTCTGCAAATAACTTCTGAATCGATAAAAGTAAAAACATCCCTGGCTACATCAAGACCTGCTATGACAAGAGGTTCTTTGGCAACAATTATGCCTTTGCCTTTTATTTCCGGATCAACAGTATAATCCGTGGTAATATCACCGGAGCCTATATCTTCTTCAAGTGCGATTTGAATCAGATGCTTTAATGAGTGCATATTATAACATCCCAAAAAAAGTTATTGTTCTTCTTCAATACTTTTCATTTTTTCAAGATTTGAAATAATTTTCTGTTGTTTTGCCAGTACTAAACTGTGTTTATCCTTTACTTTTTCCACTACATCATCGGGGGCTTTTTTGAGAAAATCCTCATTGTTAAGCTTTTTGATTAATCCGGATATCTCATTTTTCAGTTTTGTAAGTTCTTTTTCAAGGCGTTCTTTTTCCTTGGAAAAGTCTATTATATCTTCCAGTAAAACATAAATTACTGCATCGCCAATTACAGTTGTAGCTGCCTTCTTTGGTCTTACACCTGACTTTTCAGATACAAAAGTTTTAAGACCTGCAAGATTAATAATAATATCTTCGTTATCTGAAACTATACTTCTAAAAGAGTCATTCTCCGAATGCAAAATCACATCCAATGATGCTGAAGGCGCAATATTCATTTCGCCTTTAATATTTCTTATGCCGGTAATAACCTCCATAACAATATTCATGCTATGCTCTGCCATTGAATCGCATAACAGAGATTTGAAATCATTTGCATCAGCAGGAAATACTGCTTTCATTATCGAGCCTTGTGTTCCGGGGAATTTATGCCAGATTTCTTCCGTTACAAAGGGTGTGAAAGGATGAAGCAAAATAAGCACATCATGAAACACCCTTTGTAAAACACTTAAGGTAGCAGTTTTATTCTCTTCTCCTTTATGGCCGTATAGACAAGGTTTAATGGCTTCAAGATACCAGTCGCATAGCTCATGCCATACGAAATTGTAAAGAGTACTTGCCGCATCATTAAACCTGTAATTGTCTATAGCGTCTGCAACAATATCAGTTACATTCTTAAGCCTTGCAAGTATCCATTTATCGGGAAGAGACATGCTCACAAATTTTAACTCAGACTGATTTTGGGTTAAATGCATAAGAGCAAAACGGGCAGCATTCCAGAATTTATTTATAAAATGCCGGTAACCTTCAACTCTTTTTTCCGACATTTTAATATCCCTGCCCTGAGCGGCAAAAACAGCAAGTGTCATACGAAAAGAATCGGTTCCGTATTGATCAATAATGTTTAAAGGATCAATTACGTTTCCTTTTGATTTGCTCATCTTTTTGCCGTCTTCATCTCTTACCAGCGCATGAACATATACATCCTTAAACGGGACATCATTCATAAAATGTAGTCCCATCATCATCATACGCGCTACCCAGAAAAAAAGTATATCAAAGCCTGTAACAAGAACGGATGTAGGGTAAAAGGTTTTAAGCAGCTTGGTCTCTTCCGGCCATCCCATAGTAGAAAAGGGCCATAGAGCCGAGCTGAACCATGTATCAAGAACATCAGTCTCCTGTACAAGATTGCCGGATCCGCACTTAGGGCATGTTGCCGGCGCTTCCATTGCAACAACAAGATCAAGACATTTTTCACATGTCCATGCAGGTATCTGATGCCCCCACCAGATCTGGCGGGAAATGCACCAGTCTCGTATATTATTCATCCAGTCATAGTAGGTATTTGTCCACATTTCCGGCACAATTCTTGTTCTTTTATTTTCGACAGCTTCAATTGCTTTTTTTGCAAGAGGCTTTACCTTTACAAACCACTGCTTTGATAAATTCGGCTCTATAATTGTTTTGCACCTGTAGCAGTGCCCCACATTGTGTTTTATAGGCTCAATTTTTTCTAATAACCCATCTTCTTCTAAAGCTTTGACAACAGCTTTTCTGCATTCAAAGCGGTCAAGCCCTTCAAATTTTCCGGCATCTGCTGTCATTTTTCCGTTATCATCAATTACTTTAATTTCAGGAAGGCTGTGGCGTTTTCCTATTTCAAAGTCATTGGGATCATGGGCAGGAGTAACTTTTAAGGCTCCGGTTCCAAAAGTCATGTCAACATAAGTATCTCTGATTATTGGAATCTGCCTGTTTATAACAGGTAGTATAACCGAAGATGATTTTATGTTCTGGTATCTCTTATCATCAGGATTAACAGCAACCGCGGTATCACCAAGCATAGTCTCAGGACGTGTTGTGGCAACCACAATACTGCCTGATCCGTCCGGGAAAGGATATCTTATATGATAAAGATGGCCGTCGATTTCCTCATGTTCTACTTCAAGGTCCGCAAGAGCGGTATGACAGCGGTGGCACCAGTTTATTATGTAATTGCCACGGTAAATAAGGTCTTCGTTATAAAGCTGAACAAAAACTTTGCGAACTGCAATTGAAAGGCCTTCGTCCATGGTAAAGCGTTCAAGTTTCCAATCACAGGAAGCACCCAATCGTTTCAATTGATTGATGATCGCACTTCCGTATTGATTTCGCCATTCCCAAACCGCCTCGATAAATTTTTCCCGTCCGAGTTTATGCCTGTCAGTATTTTCGGCGGCAAGTTTCTTTTCGACAACGTTTTGTGTAGCAATCCCGGCATGGTCAGTACCCGGCATCCAAAGCACATTATCTCCACGCAATCTTCTGTAGCGGCACAGGATATCCTGCATAGTGATATTAAGGGCATGCCCCATATGAAGTACACCCGTTACATTAGGAGGAGGAATAACTATTGAATAACTTTTTTTATCACTTTGCTCACTGGCTGCAAAAAGTTCTTCTTTTTCCCAGAATTCATACCAGTATTTTTCAACACCTTTAGGATCATAACTCTTTTCAAGTAAATCTGAACTCATAAACAATACTCCAAATAATATATAAAATCCTGACGGATTCATAGTAATTTTCAAATCAGACGGATTTATAAAAGTTTAATACGCAAAAAGCAAGAAAATGAACTGTTCTTACCTGTAAACTGCAATGATGAAAAAAGCAGAAATCAAGCAAATAGGCTAACAAACCGATAAGCCTTTATTTACAATAATATAACTTCGTAACGCAATAGTTAACTTTATATTAAAACGAAATATAAGCCCCTAAATAAAACTACCCTGCAGCAAGAGCTACAGGGTATCTAAAAAATCTATAATAATCAATTCTGTCTGCCTATCTGAACCCGGAAGACATTTACAAAATGTAATGGATACAAGCTAAGATCAATAATTGATATAAAAAAATGTCCGCGAAAATATAAAATTATGTTCAATCAAAATCATTTTCATCAACACGAAGAACATTTTTCAATCTTATAATTTCCTGTTTAACAGCCCTTTCTATTACCTCAATCAGTATGCTATCAATTTTATCTCCCAATATTTTTTGGACCACCCGCTCAATCGCGGCTTCAACCTGTTGGGGCGATACATTGATTGTTCCTGAGCCTATTGGGGATTCTTCTTCCAAATCAAATGTTTTATTTTCAGCAAATTCCTCCGCTAAATCTATTTCACTCTCAATTTCCATTCCTAAGGAAGCAGCAAAATCATCTTTTATATACTCATCAGAATCTACTATATCTTCCTCAAGATCTTTCATTACAATTTCCTGTTCATTTCCAACAGGATTAACTGTACCAGCGGCTTCGACAATATCTGTAAGTTCAATCACTTCATCTTCCAAAGATACTATCATATCTTCAGTAAGTTCAATGATTTCATCATCGCTATCTATGGAATTTTTTAAGTCATTAATAAGGCTCATCAATTCCGAGTCTTTAAAAGGTTCATTTTCAGAAGGTTCTTGCCCCGATTTATCCTTTTCGTCCATTGCACCCCCAATTTTTAGGTTTTTCAAAATACGGGAATTAAACAAGTCCTCACAATGACTTGAAATCTAACATACTCCACCTACAGGTGTCAAGCCGTTTACGTTTTTACTGAATCAACAACCTTAAAATAAAAGTATGAAAGCGAAAAGCATGCAATATGCGGTTATTTATTGATATTGTTATTAAAACATGTAAATTGAATTACAACTTACAAAATATAATATTATTTTTTGATAATATCGCCTACCCCTGAAACATCTTTAACGACTTCTTTTGGATTACCATAGTAAGTAATATCACCGGCACCGTTTATCTCAGCATTAAGTTTTTTAGAAACATTTATAATCGCATTGCCGGCTCCGTTAACTATTACATCTACATTTTCAGCTTTAAGTTCCTTTGCTTTAATATCGCCTGAACCGGATATATCAAGCTTTAAATTCTTTGTTTTTCCAGATGCTTTTACATCTACTGCCCCATCAACTTCAACATCAAGGCCATTATTATTTACTCCGGAAATTAAAAGATCAACAGCACCCGAAACCAATATTTTTTCAACATTGTCTACAGATACCCTAACTTCAAGCAATTTTTTCGGGCATATAGTTTTATTTGAAGTAATTTGAAGAGTATTTCCCACGACTCTTGTTATGATATGGGGTAATATATTGCTGTCACCCCTTACCTCTATACTTTTTTTCTTTTGACATTCGATATAAACATTAAAGGCACCGTCTATCTCTACAGATTTAAATTCAGATACAACTCTTTTTTCCTTCTTATCAATTCCATTCCCCTCAATACCACTTCCGCAGCCTCCACTACCAGAGCTTACGACACCTCCATCAATTGAAATATTTCCTGACTGCGCCACACCTCCATCAATTGATATATCACTAGCGCTGCCATCACCTAAATTTATAGATATTCCGCTCGCATCAGCTTTATTTGCACTCAATAACATTACGGAAAGAATAATAAACAATATTATTAAATAATAGTGAGTTGCCTTCATATGTTCTCCTTTCCTTATATCAGGTATTTATAAATTGTAGTGATTCAGCTGACTCTTTCCAGTCAGCTCTTACAATGTTTTAAATTCTTTTAAAAATTTTATTAGCCTATATTGGGTTTATTCTATAGCAATAAAGGGTTTTCGCAACTCATTTTTTATGAGTTTGCCATCACCGGGGTTACCATAAATTCTACCATAAACTGTTTTTGTTTCACCTGTAATAGTATCAACAACAAATGCTCCTACAGCTCCTGAATTGTCACCAAGAGAAGTTGCCCATGAAGATATTTGAAATCTGCCATAATTAGGCGGAGGTGGATTCAAAGAATCTGCACCGGCTAAAAACATTATTCCTGTAACAACAAGTATACCCAAAAGAAAATATTTTATTCTTTCTTTCCATAACTTATCTTTCATTTTAAGATCTCCTTTAATCATAGAAGTAATATTTAGTTAAAAAAAATCCTCTTCCCAATGCCCCCGTATATCGAAGGACTAAGAAGAGGAATTTTTTAATTAATGTTCATAGTGTTATGGTAATAATCGCCGGATATAAGACCTTTTATAACTTTTTCAGATCAATCCCATTTTATTTTTTCGCAGCTTTGGATTTTCTGAAATCATCTACAAGAGCACCCTGGCCTTCAACCTCGAATTTATCTCCTGCACCTACAACAGCTTCTCCAAGCATCGCAGATACATCATCTATGCTGATAACCATCTTTACAAAAGCATCACCGGCTTCATCCCATCCAAAATCAACGATCTCGGCAAAAGCAAGAGACGCCTGAACTTTTGTTTTAATAAAATCTGATTTAAGCATATAATTTTCAACTGATGTCTGGCTTTCAAGTGTAAATCCTGCAATCTGCTGCGCCAATTGTTTATAGGCATCTATCTGTGCTGCCCTTAATGCCTTTAATGGGCCTGCATTAGCCGGAGAGCTTGTCCCAAAGCCTACATGCTTGAAAACTTTTCCGCTTAAAGCAACGTCTGCCCCCTCAATATTTACAATCTGGTTGGCCGTCATTGTAGCTGTGGCTCTTGCAATATCTTGTTTTGAATCATAGGCTATGTCTGAAATCTTAATTCCGGACATGACTGCCGATGTTTTTGAATCGGTTTTTCCGACATAACTGTCCGCAGCCATATCTCTAACTTCTTCGCTGGCACGGATTTTCAGGCCATATACCTGTTCTGTAAGCCCCCTCATCGCATCGTTTTTTGCTGCCATGATAGCCATCATTTTTTTATTGCCGGCTAATACGTTAGGCGCTGAAAATATCACACAAATCAATAAAATTAAAATACTTTTAAAACATCTGGTTACCATAGAACTTCCCTCCTCCTTTTGGAGTAATTCAAACTCATTGCCATCTTTATCTATCTTTTTAACAATATACTTGATCGAACAAATAATACTTATTTAATTATTCTGTTGAGTCTCTTCCGGCTGCTCAATCTTTAAATTTATCTCATTTTTAACATCACCATCAGGATTGGGCACTGACTCATCTTGACTTGTGACTTCTTGCTGAGCTTCACTTAAGTCTGAAACTTCTATGTCTGTCTCAGAAGTTAACTCTGTATTTATCTCTTCTTTATTTTGTTCAGAGGCAACATTTAAGTCATCATTGTTTTCCTGCATACCAGAACTTGATATATCGTTACTTCCCGTTTCTTGCTGCCTGTCATCTGAGCCTGAATTTCCTGCATTTGTTTCAGGCTCAGAAATTATTTCTTCTTTTGTTTCTTTATTTTTCTGTTTTCCGCTAAAATCTATACTTTCTTCCTTAACAGAGGTTTTGACATGATATATATCGAAAACCAGACTTCCTCCTTCATTAACAACTCTCGCTTTCGCATCAACTGTTCCATTTTTCGGCAGATTTGGAATTTGTCTGACCATTTGTTTATTCTGGCCATCCATTTCCACGGTTCTTTTATCAACCAGTTTCTTATTGCCGGCAAAAGCTGATGTCAAAAGGCATACTACAAAGAATAAAATTATGGCAAGTCCCACTCTGCAGCATAAGCCCATATTTATCACCATTCTTCATCTGTAAGGATTCTGCCGATAGAATTTGGTTTTCTCCTGGAAACGCTTGCAGCAGCTGGAGCTGGAGCCGCCTGTTGCTGTTTTGAGACGGCAGGAGCGGGTTGTTGTGCTGGTTCAGCGGCAACTTCCTGTTGAGGTTCCACATAAGCTTGTGCCTGAGCTTGTTGCTGTTGTACAGGCTGTTGAACAGGCGCACTGGCCTCAACCACTTCTGCGGGCTGGTTCATAATCCTATCTAACTGGTTTCTTCTGCCTAATGTACTTTCTTTTATAGGAATTGATGCATATATTCTAAGGAATAAATCCGCATCTATTTTATTAAAACTGCTGTCAAACTGTTTTAATGCTGCAACAGTTGCATTATCAAGCTGCCCGGTAAGTGCGACATCATATCCATGGAGATACAGCCATTCCTGAATTTTAAATAATCGGTCTGAATCAGTTAATTTGTAATAAAACTTCTTTACAGCACTTTCTACATCTTTATCAGGCATGGCATCGTCGCCCAATAATCTCCAGTAAGGAAGTCCATTATATTTTCCAACAATCTGGATCATACTCAATTCAACAAGAAGTCTTACCGCATGGTGCCTTCCCTGAACTTTCTTTATAGAGCCCTTTCTTCCGAATGTCTGACCAAAAAGGCTTACTCCTAATTCCCTTTCATTCATGGCTTTTGATACCCTCATGGTGTTCACGGCACTCATTCTGGGTACACCTGCCATAGTTCTGAAATCAAGAAGGTTAAAATCAAGTGTTATGCTGGCCAAGCCTGTTTTTCCTGCATCACCATATCTAAGCTTTACTTCTTTTGATGGAAGGTAATCAGGCAATCCGGTAAACTCAGCACCGGCGCTGACATCAGTGCCGTCACCCCTTGTTTCCAATCCCCTGTCAAATTCTGTAATACCGCCGCTTACTACTATATCAGGTATAAGTTTTTCATCAAAATTCGAATAACCGGTTACCATCTGGTTTTGAATAAATGACGGATCATAAGGAATAAAGGTAACTCTTCCACCGATTGAATTAAGAGAACTCTTTAGCATTTCGGTTATATCTCTTGGTATTTCTCCGCCGGTAGAACCCGATGTGCCGGTATTATCACCTATAGGATTGCTCTGTATTTTAACAACATCAACATTATAGATTTCAGTCATTAATCCAAGGTCTGCCAGGGCCTGCGTAAATGAGGTGATTTTAGCTGCCGGCGGCTCTGTTTTAAGTTGAACATCTGTATCGGCCGGATCAATTGACGCACAAGAAGCAAGAAGCAAGGAAAATGACATAATAGTCAAAACGATTAGCATTTTCTTGCAGGCTTTATTATTCCGGAATATGTATCTCATCTTCCCCTCTTTCAAATTATATATTTACATTTTATCGGCTGCGGCTATTTTATCTTAAATAAAATCTGCCACGGCTTATTTCATAACCTGAATATTATAAATATTTCCAGTCTGAGTGCCAGGCCCTACCACGACGCTGTTCTCATTCTTATCACCCGTTATATCTCCGCTGCTATCCTTCTCTCCAGCCTGTTGTCCTTTACTGGCTTTCCTCGAAGCAGCTGCCATAGCATCAAGAACAATGAAGTTGATATTATTATCTTTTTTACCCAATTCATCGTCTGCACTGACAGAATCATCAGTGTATTTTGAAATATCATCATCCAGATCACCGCCCCGGCAATATTGTGCAAATGAAACAGGAACGATCATTATACAGCAAAACATTATAAAATATTTTTTGATCATATGCCCCCCTATATCTGATATGTTATTCAGATTACCCCTAAAAATGTTACGATGTTGTTTGTCATAATTTGTTGTAATTTAACAGTTTAGTAAAACCTATTTATTTGTTATAATAAAACATCCGTTATAAATAATAAAGATAAAAATATGGAGGGCCTGAAACAATTGTTGTTTTAACTGATCTTGTTATTAATAATTTTGCGAGTTTACGGTTTACAAGGCTGCGGATATTTCCCGCAGCCTTGTAACATTTTTTATTACAGCATCATAACAACTACTCAAGCACTACAGAACCCATATTGGATTCAGCGCCCTGACCCATAGCGATATTTGCTGCACCCTTTACATCAGACTGATTGATTATAGCACCCTTTACACTGGATTTGCTCATATCAACTGTGCCCATTCTGGCTGTTGCGCCTTTGCCCATAGCAATATTAGCTGCACCCTTTACACTGGACTTATTGATGATAGCACCTTTAAGATCAGATTGATCCATGCTAACAGTACCCATCTGAGCTTTTGCTCCCTGGCCCATAGCGATATTGGCTGCGCCCTTTACATCAGACTGATTGATTATGGCACCCTTTACATTGGATTTATTCATGCTTACAGTACCCATCTGAGCTGTTGCGCCTTTGCCCATAGCGATATTAGCTGCACCCTTTACACTGGATTTGTTGATGATAGCACCTTTAAGATCAGATTTATCCATACTTACTGTTCCCATCTGAGCGGTTGCGCCTTTGCCCATAGCGATATTGGCTGCACCCTTTACATCGGACTGATTAATTATAGCACCCTTTACACTGGATTTGTTCATATCAACGGTACCCATCTGAGCTTTTGCACCCTGGCCCATAGCGATATTTGCTGCACCCTTTACACTGGATTGGTTGATGATAGCACCTTTTAAGCTGGAATCTTTCATCTTTACTGTACCCATGTCAGCTGTTGCGCCTTTGCCCATAGCGATATTGGCTGCGCCCTTTACATCAGATTTGTTAATAATTGCGCCTTTAACATCTGAACCTGCAAAAGCCAATGAACCACTGATTAAAACAATACCTACTACTAATAAAGCTTTTTTCATTTTACATTCCTCCTTGGTTTGGTTGTTGTTAATTTTTTTCTCTCGGTTTTAAGTTTATTTATACTTCATAAAATTTTTGTTGTCAGTGAATGATTTCTCATATTTATTGTGAAATAGTTACATTTATAAAATTTTTGTTTGTCGTGATTTTCTCCTTCCTATGCATATACTGGGCATAAACCATATAATTAGTTATTTGTAAAGAAAGACCCACCATTTTTTTGTTTTTTGCCAATTACGCTATTTGTAAACAACTGAATTTTTATTTGAAGTTCCTCCAATAGCAACATTGGTGTTATGTACACCCATACCACCGAAAGGAACCCTGGTATCATTGATCACAAGACCTGTTCCTGAGCTGGTGCCGGCGCCTCCTATGTTACGATTCTTAACAACAACAGACCCCGAATTCGCTTCGCTTCCTGATCCAACGGCAATATTTGTTACAACACCTCCGCTCACTCTGTTTGAAATATTGCCATGCACAGTACTGTTTTCAAGAACAACCGAACCAAGGTTTGCCCTTGAATTACTTCCAACAGCAACATTAGTCATAACTCCGCCTGCCGCTCTGTTTGAAATATTTCCCTGCATGCTGCTGTTTTTCATATCCACAGAACCTAAATTCGCCTTAGTATTGCTGCCTAAAGCAACATTAGTAACCACCCCGCCAACAGTTGTGTTTGTGATATTTCCCTTCATAGTACTGTTTTCCATGTTGACTGATGAAAGGTTTGCTTCGGATCTGCTGCCTAAAGCAACATTAGTAACGACCCCGCCTGCTGCCGTATTTACTATATTTCCTTTCATAGTACTGTTTTTCATGTTTACTGACGAAAGGTTTGCTTCGGATCTGCTGCCCAAAGCAACATTAGTAACTGCTCCACCTGCTGCCGTATTTACAATGTTTCCTTTCATCGTACTGTTTTCCATGTTGACTGATGAAAGGTTTGCTTTGGTATTGCTGCCAAGTGCAACGTTTGTCACTGCTCCACCTGCTGCCGTATTTACTATGTTTCCTTTCATAGTACTGTTTTTCATATCAACAGAAGATAAACTTGCTTTAGAATTACTGCCCAAAGCAACATTAGTAACGGCTCCGCCTGCTGCCGTATTTACTATGTTTCCTTTCATAGTGCTGTTTTTCATATCAACAGAAGACAAACTTGCTTTAGAATTACTGCCCAAAGCAACATTAGTAACGGCTCCACCTGCTGCCGTATTTACTATGTTTCCTTTCATAGTGCTGTTTTTCATATCAACAGAAGATAAACTTGCTTTGGTATTGCTGCCAAGTGCGACGTTTGTTACCGCTCCGCCCGCTGCCGTATTGATTATATTACCCTTTACATTACTGCCTTCCAAATTTACAGAAGCAAGCCCGGCTTTATTATTTTTACCTAAAGCAACGTTCGTTATGGCGGCTCCAATCGAAGTATTTACTATTGCACCCTTCACATCACTATTTTTAAGATCGGCAGATCCGAGGCTGGCTTTGTTCCCGGCCCCAAGAGCAACATTTGTGACTGCTTGACCTATTGTAGTATTTACAATAGCACCCTTCATGCTGCTTGATTCCATATTTACAGCACCGAGACTGGCTTTATTATCTTTTCCCAAGGCAACATTTGTTACAGCTTGACCCATTGTAGTGTTTACAATAGCCCCTTTCATACTGCTCGACTTCATAGTGACAGCGCCTAATTCAGCTTTATTTCCAGCTCCCAAAGCTACGTTAGTTACGACTTGTCCGGCTGTAGTATTAACTATAGCTCCTTTAAGGTCACTGTTTTTCATTTCAACAGAGCCAAGTTTAGCAGTGTTATCTTTCCCTAAAGCGACATTTGTCAGCACCTGACCCGCTGCCGTATTTATCACAGCACCTTTTACATCGCTTCCCTTCATGTCAACTGCACCAAGACTTGTTTTATTCCCGGCTCCAAGTGCTACGTTTGTCAATACCTGACCAGCCGCCGTATTTACTACCGCACCC
>JAHITX010000095.1 GCA_018817425.1 Pseudomonadota bacterium | reverse complement strand
ATGGAATGCATACAAAGAGACCTGATCGCCAAGCCCGTGAAGTGCCGTCATCAGGTGATACGCCAACTGCATCTGCTTGTGGTGAATCGACAAGCCGCCGGATTCCTCCATCTCGGCGGTAGAGCCCGATATGTCCAAAAGCAGCATCACCGCCAAATCCCTGCGCGTTCTCATGTTGTGCGCATAAACACCCTCGTTGGGAGTTGTGCCACTTCTGCAATCAATAAAATAGTTGACCACGCGATCCAGGATATAGTCTTCTCCTTCAGCCTGATTACGGTGCATCTCAAAGCTGAGGCCCACGCCTGCAAGTTTCCTTTTTAATGCCATAGAAGGTGGCTGCAATATCTCGCTCATGATCGCCCCCGACTCCGCATTTTCTCTCCAGGGATCAACCTCATCCACTACTACCCAATCCGATCGGTATTTTCGTTTGGAATAGTCCCATTCCGGGTAAATATGGCTGCCTGCTTCATTGCTATCTTTTGTCACCACTACATCAACACTCATGTCTGATAACTGGCCGACAAACTTTCCCTTCCTCTTGCCCATGGTCACATTCCCCATCGGCAGTTCCATGCCACCTCCTGATTTGGGCTTGCCTTGGCCTTTCCCCGAGCCATCGATACCGAGAAACTTTGCGATGATATCCGCCAACCGTCCACCGGAAAAGATCTGACTTTTTGAAAGCAGCTTGAGAAGAATAGATTCTTCGGAGTCTCCTTCTTCCTCATCGGTGAGAACGGCCGTAACCTTCTTTTGCAATTTCAGCTCGGGGGTAGGAGCTTCCTCAGGAAGCGCGTTATTTAGCACCAGAAGGCACCGCAACGTACCCAGAAATTCCGGGAATGCAGGGAAGTGCTCTTTACTGGCGGCCAAGCTATAGGATTGATCGGACGAGTCCGTAGTGAAAGGAAAGCGCATTATCGCGGTATTTTCACAGAAGGCTCTTGGCAAAATGTTTGCGTGCAGGCGAGTTGCCCGAACAATTTCGGCATAGAAATAGCGATTGTGTATTTTTCGTTTGCCCAGCAATTGCCGTACATGTTCTCTTTTCAGTGCGCCGACGCGAATCAACAAAGCTTGTGCAATAACATCAAATACATGCATTCGCGATAATTCAAAGGCAGGCACATAAATGCAGCTATTGTCGGTGTATGCTTTATATTTTTTATCGTCGTGCCAATGGACAGGAATGCTGCGCCCGCCCACGGCGCCGGCAACCAAAGAATAGAAATGCTGCGTAAACTCTGCCGTCGCTTTAACATCGCCTGTCATGAGATGTAGGTAGAAACAAGTTGCATTAAACTTCTGTCAATCAACGGATCATCGCAAAGCGGACCTATCATGCCCGCCTTGACAGCTTCTTTAAGCGAGAGACCAGCCCTTATTAAGTCGGCCGCTGCTATTACTGTACGGGTTGAGGACACCTCAGGCAATCCGGGTATATCCAATTCGCGAATGGCGCCGGCCAGGCGTACAAGGTCTTGGGCGTTCGCCTCGTCAACCCCCGATTCCTTAATAACCACCTCTATCTCTATGTCCGCGGGTGGGAAACCAAGTTCGATAGATATCATCCGCTGGCGTGTAGAGGGCTTCAAGTCCTTCAAGATGCTTTGATAGCCGGGGTTATACGATACAACCATCATGAACTCAGGCGGCGCCGACAACTGTTCACCAAGACGATCAATAAACATTTCACGCCGATGATCGGTAAGCGCATGGATGGCAACCGTCGTGTCGGCTCTGGCTTCAACGATCTCATCAAGATAGCAGATTCCCCCCATACGTACCGCACGGGTTAACGTCCCGTCCATCCACTGAGTATCGCCGCCCTTTAACAGGTAACGGCCAAGCAGGTCTGCGGCAGTCAGATCTTCATTACAGGATACTGTAATTAAAGGGCGCTTAAGCTCCGCCGCCATTGCTTCGACAAAGCGCGTCTTGCCACAGCCGGTAGGCCCCTTGAGCATTACCGCACGACGGCTTTGCCATGCGGCTCTGAAAACATCCTTCTCATTGCGGACTTCTCTGTAATATGGAATATCGGTCATGTGGTGGATTTCCTGTGTACTGTCAATTATTTTGTGTGAAATATTCATGGCATGTCCTGCACTTTGAACCATGATAGAAACCTCCTTATTGTATATAAGTACTTGCTTTTGCGTGCATGTTCTTTAAAGCCTTAACACGCTGCGGCCGGCAGTGGAATTGCGCACCAGCCATGCTCAATGTAGGTACGCATGTCCTTGAGCGGAATCTTGCGGCCATCAGCCAAAGTCATTTCACCTATACTATGGCTATGCAGTCCGTAATGCATGGTGGCACCGGATTCGCTCAGATAGCCGTAAAAGGTCCGCGACTCGGCCGAAGCATCAAGATTGATCTCCCCTTTTTCCGACTTCAGCTTGAAATTCCACTTGACGGGAATCCGCATTCTCGTCTTGGGATCGATCCAATGCTCCAGTTCTTCCATCTTGATATTACTCGTGCCGTTTTCGGAAAAGTCCACTTCCTGGTCATCAACCATCACGTGGCTATATGCTTTCCCAACGGAGGGATAGTAATAAATGAAAATCCTCACGGATTCGTTCACCCACCAGATCCAGTAATAGGTCTCTCCCCTGAGCACCTTGGCTAAGTCCCATGCCGGTTGAGTGAATTTTTCCTGGCAGCCGAATGACTTGTCTTTCCTCAATTTGTAAGTCTTGCCTTCAAGTTTGAAGGTGCCCTCGCAGCGCAGCGGAGCCTCATAGCCGGCGACGTTGTTCTTGGCAAAATCGGCATAGGTTCCTTTGTGAAATGAGGCGTCACCGATGCCGCTTAAGAGCAGATCGAATTCAATGCCCATGTGCTCGCCCTTAAGTTCCCAGTAGGGTGGGCGGCAGATGTATTGCCGGTTGTCCAACTTCCAGATCACCGCATCCTCGGTCTTGATGACTTCGCCGCTGTGCCAGTCGTCAGTCGCCCAGGTGCGGTTACTGATAAAATCGAGGTCGTTGATCGTACCCTCAAACCCCTTGGGCTTGATCTGGAAAGTGGTTTGTCCAACGAACTTGTCCTCAACCTGCCAGGGGCCATTCTTGCCGCCACCAACGCGGAAAATGCAACTTACAAAGGAAATCTCATCTCCATCCTCGGTCTCGGCCATAACCAGAAAGCCGTTGTTTTCCATGTATGAGACTCCCTTGGGCAGGGTCTCCTTATAGCTGAGTTGGTCATCCAGCGTGGCATTCGTCCCGGCTTCATTTTCTACTGTCATATTTATACCTCCTTTTGATGATAAAGCGGCTATTAAATCACCACCAGTTCCAGTCGGGTATATTCGGTTTTATTCCTTCAATGCAAAATAACGTGTCGCACCTGTCTTCACTGTAGCCAAGAAACTTGCTATTAAACGGGCGACACTTACCATCACTGAACTCCGGATTTTTCAATCTCTCGCCCCTCATACTGAGGGCTTTCCCGGTAGCAGGTTCGCCGGCTCTTGAAGTCCAGTCTTCCTCCGGCACAGGCTGTCCCTCCGGCAAGGTGGTTACCCACGCATACTGGGTAAGCGGCACTCCGGGGCCGGGACATATACGGTCAGTTCCGGCACCGCACATGCCGTCGTTCCAGTATGGACGAGACGTAACGTCGGTCGGCCACGTCCCCGGATTAGAACCCATGAGCATGGCAATCGGGATGTTGTAGCAGAAGAGATATATGCACTGGAGGACGCCGATGATTGCCAGCAACCGCATCAGCTGCTTTTTCCAATCGCTCATGACCATCGAATTGATCCCGCGCTCAACGAGCGTTTCCCCCTTGTCATTCTTGAAGTAGCGCAGTGCCACAACCGGGCTGCATAGCAATGCTACGAAAGGTAGCTCGATTAATGGGAATTTTTCGTAGGTGTCGGGGAAAAACGAGTATTTCCCTCCGGCCATCGTATATAAGCCAAGGGTTTGGAACGCCCCTTCGATAATGAGGTCAAACAGCATCATAAACGGGAACATTAACAGGCACAGCTTTACCGGCCCCCAGTTAAATCGTTTCCGGCCCCAGTTCATGACCCAGGCACCGATGGCACAGAAGCCGAACATACCGGTCGCGTACTGCGTCGGGTGATGTAATAGCGCATACGGCACTACCGCCCCGGGCCGGCCGAACCCCAGCCAGCCTGGGATTTCGTTGTAGTATGACCCCATGTTGAACATGTGCGAGTTGAACGTGTACCAGACGCCTAAGTAGTTCGAGCCTGCGTCCTGCAGCGAAAAGAACATGAACCCGATGAACAGCAGACCATCTAACGGGATGGTGCGATTGCGGCGCCACGGCTTGAAGACGTAGAAGTACGACATAAGGATGATGAACACTGGCCCAAAACACTGCATTCCGATGAACAAATTGTGCATCCAGGTCGGCGGGGCAACCTCTCCGGTCGGCACGGGTGTGAAGTACGGCCCGGTCACCCAGCGGGTCAGCACGTAGGCCCAGAACACCAGCCAGGCACCCCCGATCCATGCCCACCACACGACTGCCGGCCGCGGCTTGGGTATTGACGGAACATCATATTTTTCTACCATAATAATATGCTCCTTTCTTTAAGTTAAAGTGATGTGCAGAAAAATACCGGCCAGCCAGTCCATAAAGCACGGACGACCGGTATTTGTTACTGTGAAATTTTATATCCTGGCAGCTGAATCTGCTATACCACTTGCCAGGCATATAAAGATTAACCATATATTTATTTGTTAAATAAACTTATCTCGAATCCATCCTATTTAGACAACTGCATGAAGTTTTGTTTGGTAAAAAAGTCGGGGTCTATTTTTGAAGCAGGCATAAATAATCTGGATTCAGAATACGGTACCGTGCCGGAAACTGATGCATGATGTACTACTTCGTCTATATTCCACGAAACATCATATTGAACTCCAATATTGTTTTGCCCGCTTGGAGATTCATTGTAGTGACGAAAATTGCATTTCCATGTCCTGAATTTGCCGGATTTATCATATACCTCCTTATACCAAATGCCATAGGTTTCCTGATCAACATAACCTATATGCAATCCCCAGCTATAATACGGATCTTTAGGCATTTGTTCTATAACCCAGACCTTT